>JASLCR010000012.1 GCA_030145955.1 Candidatus Saccharimonadales bacterium | reverse complement strand
CGTTTGTCGATGCAGGCCTCAGCTTGACGGTGCGTAGTCGCGGAGTTGTAAGTCGTATACTTACGCTCAGCGATGGCCTTCAGCAGTTTAGGCTGCGTAGTGACGGTCGTGGTGGTGCGTGGACACTTTTGTCTATCGGTGCCTAGCGGCCATCACAAAAATAAAACAGGTTTGCAGAGATGTGAGCCTGTTTTATTTTGATTACAGAATATGAATCAATTAAAATAAGAAATGCTATGCAAAAGACGACTGGCACACCAAGTTATGTTACTGTTCTTCCGGGCGAGAAGGGCACAATTGTGTTGCTTCACGGCTTTTTGTCGTCAAAAAAATATTGGCAAAAGGTAGCGTCTCATCTTCATGGTGAAGGCTATCGGGTGGTGATGATTGACTTACTAGGCTTTGGTCACGCGCCGAAACCGAGCAATGTTCGCTATGATTATACCGATCATCTTGAGCATATACATAATACGTTAACAAAACTTAATATCCAGGGGCCGATTATAATAGCTGGTCACTCGATGGGGGCACTTCTTGCTACGCGGTATGCCAAACTTCATCCTGAAAGTGTGAAAGCGGTTGGCGTGATGAATCCGCCGATCTATCGTAGCGCAGGGCAGGCGTATCGTACGCTTCGTAACACTGGTTTCTTCTATAAACTTCTCCTTGAGTCGCGGTATCGGTACGTCTTTTGGCCGTTGCTGCGAAAGCTCGGTCCATTTTCAAATCATTCACGTGAGTCACGAGAAGGTTCGCTTAAACATATAATCCTCCATGCAACACTAGCAGAGGATCTCCAAGCCCTACAGGTACCTGGTATTCTTCTGATTGGCGAGAAAGACAGGCGGATATATCTTGAAAACATCAGGGAGATGGAATTTGGCAAAAATGTAGGTATTTACGTAGAGTCGTCAGGCCATCACGCACCAATAACACACAACAAAGTTGTCGCTCATCACATATTAAGCCTCGTGTAAGGTTTACTTGTTGTACGCACAATCAAATGGGTGTATGATGAGTCAAACAATGAGAGGGGAATATGTATGCGTGTAGTGGAAGATATTGAAAAAGCAGGAAGCGAATTATTTAAGCAGGTGCCACACCTACCGAAGAATGCAAGGGAATGGATCGTAGCCAATGCATGGTGGATTGTACTTATCGGCGTGATTTTGTCGGTTCTAAGCGTGCTTAGCCTTGTGCCAATTTTGACAGGTGCCTCACTACTCAGTTCGATATATGCACCATACGCTGCCGCATCGACTGGCAAATTCATCTTAGCTGCTTGGGTGAGCCTAGCGTTTCTCGCAGTGGTGACTTATCTCGAGGCGACGGCGATTGCAGCACTCAAAGCGAAACAGAAAAAAGGTTGGGATCTCGTTTTTCTTGCACTACTTGTGAGCGTGGTTTCTTCAGTAGTATATTTTGTTATTACGTTTGAAGTATCAAGCTTGTTTGGCGCTGTGCTCGGTGCAGTTGTGGGTGGCTACTTCTTGTTTGAAACCCGTGATGGGTTTACTGCAAAGTCTGCGAAGAAGTAGCAAGCGCTACTTTTCCTCAGCGTCTTTATCTGCCTGGCTTGGAGCAACAGGCTGACGGTGAGGCATGTCGATACCTTCTTTTTCAAAGGTTTTCTTTAGCTGACGTAGGATTTCGCTCCGCACTTCCCACTGGCGAATCGGAGCGGTCTTACACACGACTTTGATGACGATCGCTGTATCGGTAAAGCGGTCGACACGCAGCATGTGTGGTGGCTCGAGTGTAATGCCTTTCCATTTTTTGTCTTCATAGATTTTTTGGCCAACCTTATTAACCGTGCGCTCCACTTTGTCGATATCTGAATCGTAGCCAACATTAATATCGAGCTCAACATTTGCAAATTCCATTGTAAGGTTGGTGGCAATTTGGATTGTGCCATTTGGTACATAATGAACACGACCATCGAGTCCGCGAAGTACCGTCATGCGAAGGCTAATTGATTCTACTGTGCCTGAAACGTCTTGGTTGACCATGAGTACGTCGCCAACCCGGTATTGATTTTCGGCAAGTATAAAAATACCAGCGAGAAAGTCTTTTACGATAGCCTGGGCGCCAAAGCCGAGCGCAATTCCAACAACTCCTGCCCCAGCAATGATTGGAGCGATGTTGATTTTGTAGATTTGCAATATAAGAAGGAATGCAATAAGCCAGATTAATACTCGACTTGTCGTGTATACGATAGAAATTAAGGTATCTTCGCGCTGGATCTCTTCTCGCTTTGTTTCAAACTTGGCGGCTCTAACGGTATGGCGGACAATTCCCTGGACGATTTTCTTGCAGGAATATTGCAGTATAAGCGAAACTCCAGCAACGATAGCGACAAGTAAAAGATTTTTAGGTGCGATAAGAGCGAGAAAAACATCATTCATGATATTTAGTATACCACCCGTAGTGTCCATGAAGCTGAAGCGAATGAGACTATGAAATTACTGCGCCAAAGGCAACACCAATGTAGTAGGTAATCGCCATTGCAAGTAGTCCGCCAACGATAACCCGAATCACGGCACGAAGTTTGCGTGCATTACCGGCCATGGCGCTAAAGTAGCCGGTGAGAAAGAGTGCAATAAGCACTGCGCCTACGGTTGCCCACACCTTGAGAGCGCTTGGTGCAGCAACAACTGCCAAGAATGGCACCAGGCCACCTACGCTGAACGAGGCAAATGATGCGATAGCCGCCTGAGACGGGCTAGTGAATTCGTGCCCCTCTGGTGTACCGCCATGAACTTCGTTGACATGAACTTCTTCGGCATCGCGCTGCGAGGCAACCGAGACATACTCACCAACAGCCATTGAGAGCGCGCCAGCAACTAATGCAGCCATGCCAGCAGTAAAAATAACTTTGTTATCAGCGCCTGCACCGGCAACACCCATCACAACACTTGAAGTTGAAACGATACCGTCATTAGCACCAAGTACCGCGGCACGCAGTTTATTGAATTTACTGTTTGTTGATTCTTCGGCTTTACTCATATGATTCATTGTACAGGAAATGAAGAGGTACGAATACTGTGTACACAGGGGTAGTTTAGTATGTACTTAGCCTCAGTCTCCAGTGCTATACTAGAAAGGTATGAACGAACTGATCGTAAAGATTCTTGCCGATGCATTAGTAATACCGGTCATAGTTATAGGGGTATGGATACTTCTCCTGATTCCAAATAATAAGAAGTACCAGGCTTACGCTCGTATTTTAATGGCAGGTCTTACGGCGTATCTGGCAGCAAAATTAATTGGCGCTGTATTCCAGCCGGAGGCAATGCGGCCGTTTGAGAAACTTGGCTTGGAAGCGGGCGCATCGTTTCTTAATAATCCAGGTTTTCCATCAGACCATATACTTTTTTGCACGGCAATTACGCTCGCGGTCTGGTTTGAGGCACGACGAGTGAAAATAGCAATAACGCTTGCGATATTGACCGTATTAATTGCAGTAGGACGCGTGGTTGGTTTGGTACATACACCACTTGATGTTATCGGTGGTATGGTGATCGCCTGTGCGGGAATTCCTTGGTATCTTCAGGCTGATAGGAAAATTACGGCGAAAAGTCGTAAAAACCGCAAGAAAAGTGTAGAATAGTCTTTAACAACGTAAATACGGGAGAGGTATGGCGTCAACAAAGGTATTAGAGCAGCCGCGTCCAGCGCTCGTGGCGATGACGCGTCAAGAAATTATAAGAATTTTTTTCATAGGACTAGTAGTCGGTATTGTCACGTATGCTATTTATATCGCTCTTGATCGTTACGTGTTTACTCCCGCTCTATGCGAACAGGCAACTGGCACGCTTGAAAGGTGTGAAACTAAAGAAGTGTACGGCGCAGCTATAGCGATGCTGCTTACTGCATTTGGCGGACTGTTCGCGATGGTTCGTTCGCGTGTGTATCGTCCACTTTTGATTGTCATTTTTGCTACTGCCTCACTCTGGGGTGTCGTTGGACTTATATCATCGCTCGATTGGTGGGTGAGTGCGTTGATTATTGCGCTAATCTTTGGTGTTGCGTACGCAGCGTTCGCATGGTTAGCACGAATCCGTAGCTTTTACATTGCACTTGGTTTGTCAATTATCTCACTTGTCGCCGTACGTCTTGTCTTAATGTCCTAGTGCTATACCGATATGTGCTTATCAGTGAAGCACGTCGTCGCTCGGAAAAATGACCGTCGGTCTTTTCGCTCGCTTCCTAGTGCTATACTAAATACATATGGATACACTTATGGTTACATTACTGTTTGCGGCATTGCTCGCTGGATTTGGGCTTGTTATTTTTATTATGAATCAACGGCTAAAGGAGCTGAAGAATGCCTCGGCAGTCGAGCTGGTCAAGGGTGATGTAACGGAATTGTCTCGCACAATTGCGCAGTTGCAGCAAACAATGGGCGATAAACTGGAGCGTAGTAACCTGTCTGTGCAGCAGGCCGTCGGAAAACAGCTGACAGAAAGCGCAAAGCTTGTCGCTGATGTAACGCAGCGGCTCGCAAAGCTGGATGAGACAAATCGTCGAGTTGTTGATGTCGCTGACGAATTAAAGACATTGCAGAATGTTCTATCGAACCCGAAGCAACGTGGTGTGTTTGGCGAATTTTATCTTCAGAGTGTGCTGGAGAACGTTTTGCCCGTTGGTCAGTACCAGATGCAGTATAAATTTAAAGACGGCGAAGTTGTCGACGCAGCTATCTTTCTCGAGAAAGGACAGATACTTCCGGTTGATTCAAAGTTCTCTTTGGAAAACTATAATCGTATGATCGAAGCAAGCGGCAAAGAGCGTGAATTGCTACTGCAAAAAGTAAAAACTGACTTGAAGGGTAGGATTGATGAGACGAGTAAGTATATTCGTCCGGGCGAGAAGACAATGGATTTTGCTTTTATGTTCATTCCAAGTGAGTCGCTTTACTATGACTTGCTTATTAATAATGTCGGGCAGGGCGGTAGTTCACGCGATTTGATTGAATACGCATTCCGCGACAAACGCGTTATTATTGTAAGCCCTACCAGCTTTATGGCATACCTGCAGACTGTCTTGCAGGGTCTGCGAAGTTTGCAGATTGAAGAGCAAGCGAAAGATATTCAGGTTCGGGTTGGTAAACTTGGTGTGCACATTGCGAAGTTCGAGACGTTTATGCAAAAGTTAGGCGCGAGTCTTGGCACGACAGTGAACCATTACAATAACGCTCATAAAGAACTTAGTAAGGTGGATAAAGACATCGTAAAGATTGCCGACCGCGAACAAGGCGTAGATCCATTATTAATCGATAAGCCTTTGAACGAATAAAAATATCCGCGGATTTCCGCGGATATTTTTATTATGTCTGTAAAGACTTTAAGCGTTTGCTTCGCTTTCGTTTGCGATGAGATCGCGTAGTGCAAAACCAAGCACACCACCGATTGCTGGTGCAACCAGGTAGACGCTAAGTGGCCATAGATTCTGCCAAGTAGTTGCAGCAAAGCCCTGGAGTGCAGTTGCAACTGCTGGGTTGAGTACTGCAGGACCAGCCTGTGCACCACTCACAACGCCAGTAAGGTAGCCAGTTACTGTGAGACCAACGAAGAGTGAGCCACCAACAGCGAATGCGGCTGCCATGCGGCTTTTTTCGCGGGTGATTGAAGCAACCCCAAAGGCAAATACGGCTGTACCGATAAGCTCAGCTGCAAGGAAGAGCCATTCTTTGTCTTTCGCGATCTCGCCAAGCTTGAATACTTCAACTTGTGCGGCTTGCTGGCCAAACATTGACATTTGCTGTGATGCCTCTGGAGCAGCTTGCACAAATGCGTTGAGTACAACGAGCGCAAGTAGGGCGCCGAGTACTTGTGCAACGAGGTACGATACTGCACGAGTTGCTGACATACGGCGAGTTACCCATGCACCAATAGTGAGCGCTGGGTTTGCGTATGCACCTGAAATAGTACCAACCATCAGTACGATCGCTGTGAGTCCGAAGAGCGCTACAATTGATGAGCCACTTGATGCAAGTACGATTGCAGCAAGTAGGAATGTACCGATAAATTCAGCTACAGACGCTGCAAGCAGTGGTGACCGGCTGAAATTAAAAACCCTCTTACCGCGTGAAGCAGATGTCGAAGATTTTACGGTTGTTGTAGTGATACTTGTCTTTGCAGCAGGAGCCGCTTTTGCTTTTGTTGTTTTCGCAGCTGCAGAAGTCGTTTTCTTTTTTACAGGAGACTTCTTTGCTGTCGAGGCAGACTTTTTCGTTGCCATTTTGTATTCCCTCCTTATTCCATTAAAGAATATGACAAAAGTATAACACACCATGTAGGGATGGTATACTTAAAATAGTTATGGCATTGTTTGTAAACCAAGAAAGCACCCGCACAAAATTGCAGCAACGAATAGCTGCTGAGCTTGCTGAAAAGGCGAAGAAAAAAGCTGCGGAAGGCGATGGCGAGTTACCCGATGGTGTGGATGATTCAGCGTATCTTGAACATAGCAAGAAAACAACAAGTCTTGCTTGGGCTTGGATAATTATTGCTATTGCGGCCGTTGCAATTGTTGTTTGGCTTGCTGTGATAGCCCTCTAGGTTATATACTGTCTAACAGATGGAAAAAATTACCAAAGTACGTAACGAGCTATTGGCGCGCTACGAGACAATTGAAGACAAACGCGAGATACTTAAAGCGCCTGAGTTAAAGGAGCTGCTTGCATCAATTAAAGATATTGCTCCCGAGCAGCGCCGTGAGTTTGGTCAGGCGGTGAATGCGCTTTCTCAGGAATTGAAGGCAAGGGTTGCAGGCGAGCTCGATAAAACCATTGAATTGCCTCCGATCGATGTGACGGCACCAATGGATATCAATGCTGGTATTCCGCAGTTGCTTCCAAGTGAAGACGGCTCGATACACCCACTAACACAGGAGATTGCGAAACTTTCTGATATCTTCCAGCGCATGGGATTTGTGGTTGAGGATAGTCGTGAAATTGATGATCAGTATCATATGTTTGAGTCGCTCAATTTTCCGAAGGGTCACCCAGCGCGAGATGATTACGATACATTTATGACCGTCGAAACTGACGAGGACGGCGAGCAATTTATCGCACCAGCACATACTTCTACCATGCAAAATCGCGTACTGAAAAAGTATCGTGAGAATCTAGAAAACGGCGAGGCAATTGCAGCTGTTGTGCCAGACCGAGTATTTCGCAACGAAGATCTCGATGCTCGTCATGAGCATACTTTCTACCAAGTTGAGGGCGTCTACGTGGCGAAGGGTGTGCATGCTGGTATGTTGATCGCTACGTTGCAGAAATTCCTTGAAGAGTACTATGGCAAAAAACTTAATGTCCGTGTAAATCCATTCTACTTTCCGTTTACTGAACCAAGCTTTGAATTTGCTCTCAGCTGCCCATTCTGTGAAGGTAAAGATCCGAACTGCAAAGTATGTTCTGGTGAAGGCTGGGTTGAGTTGCTTGGCTGCGGTATGATTCATCCAAATGTTCTGAAGGCTGCAGATATTGATCCTAATGAATATACTGGATTTGCCTTTGGCTGTGGTATTGATCGCTTGGTGATGATGAAACACAACATCGAAGATGTTCGACATTTTGAGAGTGCAAAGTTAGATTTTTTGAGGCAGTTCTAGGAATGATTGTATTTTTCTTCGGTGACAGTATCATACAAGGTTTTTGGGATAGTGATGGAGGCTGGCCGGGGCGTGTAAGGAAATCGTTTGATGCGATGTATCTTGCGGGGAAGAGTGACAATTATTCATCTTTTTTCAATCTCGGTGTTGATGGAGATGATACCCGTAATATAGCCAAAAGATTCGATAACGAAGTAGCTGCACGGTTTTCGGGTAAAGATGAGATTGTGTTTGTTTTTGCAACTGGAACTAATGATACTATTTTTCGTCAGGAAAATAATTCAAGTGAACCCTTCGAATATGTAGAGAGACTTGCTGACTTGCATGGGAAAGCAAAGAAGTACAGTGATAGAATTTTGTTTGTTGGACTCACTCCTGTACAGGATGAATTATTAAACCCAATGCCGTGGAGCGAGACGGGCAAATGTTATTCTACCGAGAGGATGAGGCTATTTGATGAGACTCTAAGGTCATTCTGTAGCCAGCGGGGTGCAGTATATATTAATGTGTGGAATAAGTTCGATGAGCACGACCTGAATGACCTCATGCATGATGGAGTTCATCCAAACAGTATGGGCCATGAGATCATTTATAATGAAGTTAAGAAAGCTCTAAGTAAAATACTATGAAAGTTAGCCTAAATACAATCAAGCAATATATCGATTTCGAGTTACCTCCGGTTGATGAGTTGGTAAAGCGAATTAATGAACAACTCGGCGGTGTCGAAGAAGTTATTGATCTTGCAGATAAATATAAAGATGCAAAGATCGTTAAAGTCGTTGAGTGCGAGAAGCATCCAAATGCTGACCGCTTGAATGTATGCAAGATTGATGCCGGAACTGGCGAACTAATTCAAGTCGTCTGTGGTGCACCTAATGTGCATGCTGATATGTGGGCCGTATGGCTGCCGCCGGAATCTATTGTGCCAAGTACGTACGGCACCGACGATGAGTTTAAGCTGGGTGCTCGTGAACTACGCGGCGTGATGAGCAACGGCATGCTGGCGGCTGGCGATGAATTGGCGATCAATAGTGACCATGACGGGATTATTGAAATCAATCCCGAGGAATGGCGACCATATGATATTGAGATCAAGTCTGGTGTAAGTTTCGCAGAGGCGTATGGCCTTAATGATACGATAATTGATATCGAAAACAAGATGTTCACGCATCGGCCTGATCTTTTCGGTCAGCTGGGCGTAGCTCGGGAGATCGCCGGTATTTTGGGCCATACATTCACAAGCCCTGAATGGTACTTGAATGTGCCTGAGTTTGCTTCAGCCGAAGGTTTGGAGCTTGAAGTGTTTAACGAAGCAGGCGATAAAGTGCCGCGTATTATGTTCGCGGCGATGAACAATGTCGAAGTAAAGCCAAGCCCGCTGTGGCTGCAATGTGCGCTGGTGGCGATGGGTGGTAAAGCTATCAATAATATTGTCGACGTGACGAACTATGTCATGCTGCTCACGGCACAGCCGACACATGCTTATGACTACGACAAAATCCGTGGCCATAAGATCGGTGCTCGCATGGCGCACCAGGGCGAAAAGATCGAACTGCTCAATGGTAAAACATATGAACTAACCGAAGATGATATCGTTATCGCGGATGGTGAAGGCGCAATTGGTCTTGGCGGTATCATGGGCGGTGGCAACAGTGAAGTTTCTGCAGATACGAAAAATATTGTGCTTGAAGTTGCGACGTTTGATATGTACGTGGCACGTAAAAGCAGTATGCGGCATGGCGTATTTACCGATGCCCTTACTCGGTTCAATAAAGGCCAATCGCCGCTACAAAATGATCGCATTATTAATCTTCTAATGATGAGCATCAAAGATGTATCGGCAGCAGAGCAAGCCAGTGAAGTATTTGATCAAAAAGTCTTTAGAGATGATCACGACGACAACTTTAAGGATAAGTGGACGCCGGATACAATTGCTTCAGAGTTTATTAACGGCAGGTTGGGTACAAAGCTTTCGGATAAGCAAATGGTAGAGCTGCTTGAAAACGTCGAGTTTCACTCACATGATATGGGGCATTTGGACGAGATTTGTGTTACTGCACCATTCTGGCGTACAGATATTGAGCAGCCCGAAGACGTCGTCGAAGAAGTTGGTCGTCTTTACGGCTTCGATAAGTTGCCACGCGAACTACCGACTCGTACTACGAAACCTGCAGAAAAGAACGAGAAACGTGAGCTGAAGCAGCATGTGCGAGAGATACTTGCGAAGGCTGGTGCCAATGAAGTACTAACTTATAGCTTTGCGCATGAAAAAGTATTGAAAAATGCCGGTCAGGATCCATCGTGTGCGTATAAACTTTCCAATGCGCTCAGCCCAGATCTCCAGTATTACCGTTTAAGCATGATGCCGAGTCTACTTGATAAAGTGCAAGTAAATTATCGTGCTGGCTATGATCAATTCGCGTTGTTTGAACTTGGTAAAACGCATTTTAAGGGCGAGATGGATTCAAATGAGCCGAGCGTACCAAATGAAGATAATCATGTTGCACTCATTCTTGCCTACGGCGACAAGCAAAAGCCAGCGGGCGCGGCGTTTTATGCTGTGCGACGATATCTGGAGCGCATTATGGATATATCGACTGCGGAAGTAGTGGCGCTAAAAGATTTTGATACTGCAAATGATGAAAAAAGTGCACAACTCGTGGCTGCGTATGATAAGAATCGCGCGGCGGTTATCGTAAAAGATGGTCAAATTTGGGGAGTATTTGGCGAATTTACTCAGGCTGCCAAGAAAGCATTTAAGCTTCCTGATTTTGTAGCAGGATTTGAAGTACATCTTGATCTGCTAACTTCTAAAGAAAATCAGTATGAGCCGCTTAGTCGCTTTCCGAGTATTACGCAGGATATTTCTCTTGTGGTACCGAGCGAGACAAGCTACCAGTCAGTATTTGACCAGGCAAATAAAGTTCTTGAGCAGTCTGCTGATGCTAGCGAGCGTGTGTATATAGAGCCGGTCGCGGTGTATCAGGCGGAAAATAACCACGATATTAAGACGATAACGTTGCGTGTGACAGTGACGAATTTTGATCGTACATTGGTGGAAGACGAGGTCACTGCGCTAATCGAGAAGATTCGTACTAGTATAGAAAAATAATAGCAGCCCTAGTTATCTTTCGGCCTGCTTGTTTCGGACTGCTTTGTCGGTACCGTGTACATAAAAATGCTGCATGATAGGGCAAGCAACCCCACAACCAATGATACGGGAATGCTGCGTAGGGTAACCGTAACACCGATAAAAGAGACCCATGAACATGCCTGGGAGATAAACTTCACGCGTCGATCGATATTGCCTTCACGCTGGAAGCGGTGCGCTTCTTTGACTGCTGAGCTTAAGATGGGAACTTTCAGTAGCCATGCGTGAAGCCTGGGACTTGAGTGCGAAAATGCCCAGAGCGCAATGAGAATGAAAACAGTTGTCGGAAGTCCTGGAACCCAGACACCTAAAATACCGAGCCCTGTAGTGATAAGCCCGAGCGCTAGATAGATAATTCTTTTAGCGATTGAAATGTCTTGATTGTTCTCATGGTTTGGCATACTCCTTTTAGTATACCCGATTGTTTTATTAGTGGAATGTTTGTATTATGAGAAGCAGAAGCGCTATGAAACGAAAGAAGATTGAGGGTAGGGTAGATGCAGCCTTAGGGCTGCTAACAGCAAAACGTATCGGTATAATTGCCGGTACTGTACTTCTCGTGGCCGCGGCGACTATGGTGGTGATGCTTCAGGGTCGCAGTATCGCTATTCTTGATCCAAAGGGCGTTATCGCAAGCCAGCAGCTGAGCCTCATTACATTTACTGTGCTACTTGGCATGGTAGTGGTAATTCCGGTCTTTATATTACTTTTTGTTTTTGCAGTCCGTTACCGAGCAGCAAATAAGAAAGCCAAATACGAACCAGAGCAGCACGGTAGTACACTATTGGAGCTTGTGTGGTGGGGGATTCCATTTGCAATTATTTTGGTACTTAGTGTTGTGACCTGGATGTCATCGCACCAGCTAGACCCCTACCGTCAGCTTGAATCTGATAAAAAGCCGATACGGGTACAGGTAGTGGCGCTGCAATGGAAGTGGCTTTTCTTGTATCCTGAGCAAGGTATTGCGAGCGTGAACGAACTTCGCATTCCAGAAAAAACACCAGTGAACTTCGAGGTTAGCGCCGACTCGCCAATGAGTACATTTTGGATACCGGAACTCGGAAGTCAAATTTATGCGATGAATGGCATGACGACGCGCTTAAGCCTCGAGGCAAGTCATTCTGGCGAGTATCGTGGTACGAATACAAATATTTCTGGTGAAGGCTACGCGGAAATGAACTTTAAAACGATAGCGAGCTCGCGGACTGAATTTGACCAATGGGTGAAGAACCTTCAAGGTTCAAACAATCACCTTACATGGACTGCGTATGAAAAGCTCGCCAAGCCAAGCCGTAAACAACCAGTTATGTACTATATGCTGCATGAATCAGATATTTACGACAAGATCATCGCTAAGTATATGGATCACGGTGCATCAAATGGCGATAGCAAAGAATCGGGTACAATGGAACATATGAATCACGAGGGGATGCACTAGTATGTGGGGAAGGCTAAGTCTTGATGCACTGCCAGATAATATTGTCACAATCGGTGGAGTGGTTGGCGGCGGGCTTGCAATACTCGCAGTCGTAGCGGCGTTAACCTATTTTAAGAAATGGAAATGGCTTTGGAAGAATTGGCTTACATCACTTGACCCCAAGAAAATCGGCATTATGTATCTTGTCGTTGCGGCAATCATGCTGCTTCGTGGAGTTGCCGATGCGTTGATGATGCGCGCGCAACAAGCGCTCTTTGCAACTAATGGCGGCGGACCGTTTGATGCGGACTTTTTCCAACAAGTGTTCTCGGCACATGGCACGATCATGATTTTCTTTGTAGCAATGGGTGCGCTCTTTGGCATCATTAACCTTATTGTGCCGCTGCAGATTGGTGCACGTGATGTGGCGTTTCCTATGCTTAACGCGGTGAGTTTCTGGCTCTTTACCGCAGGTATGGTGCTGATAAATGTTAGCCTTGCAATCGGTGAATTTTCAACTGCAGGGTGGTTGGCATACCCACCGCTCTCAGGCCTAGAGTATAGTCCAGGGACTGGTGTGGACTATTGGATATGGGCACTGCAAATCTCTGGTATCGGTAGCTTGTTATCGGGCGTTAATTTCCTTACGACAATCTTCACAATGCGCCGTAAGGGTATGACACTTATGAAGATGCCGATTTTTACGTGGAGTGTGGTGGGCAGTATGCTGCTTGTCGTGTTTGCGTTCCCAATTCTTACAGCAACGCTGAGCATGCTAAGCCTTGATCGTACGATTGGTACGCACTTCTTTACGTCTGATATGGGTGGTAATCCAATGATGTACGTTAACCTGATATGGGCATGGGGCCACCCAGAGGTATATATATTAATCTTGCCAGCATTTGGCATATTCTCTGAAATTGTACCAGTCTTTTCGCGGAAAAAACTTTTCGGCTACACATCAATGGTTATCGCACTGATGTCTATTACATTACTCAGCTTTACCGTATGGCTGCATCACTTCTTTACCATGGGTGCCGGTGCAAATGTTAACGCATTCTTTGGTATTATGACGATGATCATCGCAGTGCCAACGGGCGTTAAGGTGTTTAACTGGCTCTTCACGATGTATAGGGGGCGAATTAGCTTCACGACACCAATGGCATGGTTTATGGGATTCATGTTAACCTTTACGATCGGTGGCTTAACTGGCGTAATGATGGCTGTTCCCGGTATCGACTTCCAGATGCATAACAGTCTTTTTCTTGTAGCTCACTTTCATAATATGATCATTGGTGGTGTACTGTTTGGTTTCTTCGCGGGGGTAACCTACTGGTGGCCAAAATTTACCGGGTTCTATTTGCATGAAGGCCTGGGGCGAGCAGCTGCGTGGAGTTGGATCGTGGGGTTTGTACTTGCCTTTGCACCGCTATATATTCTTGGAATGATGGGCGCAGTGCGCCGGTTGGATAGTTATGATGCAAGCTTGGGCTGGCAGGAGTTGTTTATCGTGGCGGGCGTGGGCGTATTATTCATTGCGCTTGGTATTTTCTTCCAGGTGCTACAAGTAACATATAGTGTGTGGCGCCGTAAGGATCTGAAAGCAGGCCGCGACCCATGGGATGCAAGAACATTGGAATGGGCAACCCCAACACCAATTCCTGAGTATAATTTTGCGAAGCTTGATGCAGTATATTCGCGAGATCAATACTGGGAAGATAAAAAGAAGGGTGTGAAATTTGGACCGGCGTCAAAGATTGACGAACCAATTGCACTACCAAAGAATCAAGCTGTCGGACCAGTGATTGGTGCGGTGTCGTTCACTATCGGCTTTGCGATTATATGGCATATGTGGTGGCTCATGGCTGTTGGTGTGATTGTGGCTATAGGGTATGTTATTTGGACGACGCTTCGCGAAGATACTGAACATGAGCTCGAGCCAGATGAGGTTGCGACTTTGGAAAAACGATCATGGAGGAACGCATGACTAAACAATTAGCTGCGGTGCGAGATGCATACCTGGAGTATAAAACTTCAACAGGCTTTTGGTTGTACTTAATGACCGACTGTATTCTGTTTGCGTCATTATTTGCCACGTATATGGTGCTACGCAATGCTGTAGCGGCCGGTCCATCGGGTGCCGAACTATTCCAAATGCCAATGGTATTAGCAGAAACACTGATTCTATTAACGAGTAGCTTCACTTGCGGACTTGCGCTGATTACAATGAGGCAGCGCAAGAAGGTCGAGTCGTTAATTTGGCTAGCAACGACATTCGCATTTGGCGCGGCCTTCCTCTTTATCGAGCTGCAAGAATTTGCCACACTTATTACAGAAGGCCATTCGTGGCAGCAGAGTGCATTTCTGTCAGCCTTCTTTACGTTAGTTGGTACTCACGGGTTGCACATAACTATCGGACTTCTTTGGCTGCTTGTACTTGGGGTGACTATCTGGAAAAAAGGTTTTACTGCTAAAGTCTCCAGACAGTTCGGACTATTCGCGCTCTTTTGGCACTTCCTTGACCTTGTGTGGATCTTCATCTTCACGGTTGTGTATCTTATGGGGATGGTGACGGTATGAAAGATATAAAAAAAGCAGTGCAGACAACCTATCGTAACTATTTGCTTGGGTTTGCATTATCGCTTATGACCACACTTGTAGCTTATTTTGCGGTTACTCAGGAGTGGCTAGAAGGGTGGACATTGCTTGGTGTACTTGGTCTTTTGGCACTGACGCAGATGCTGGTGCAGCTTTATTTCTTCCTTCATTTAGGTGAGGAATTAAAGCCAAGACTGCGAATATGGTCGTTTGTATTTATGGCAACTATCTTACTAATTGTAGTAGTGGGCTCACTATGGATTATGAGCCATCTTGATTACAACATGATGCACATGAATGAGACCGAGAAAACACACTACATGATGGGTCAGAAAGATAAAGGTTTTTAATGAGAGTCGACGTAGTGCGTGACTATATTCGTTTAGCCAAGCCTGGGGTAACTGCAGGAAATGTTTTAACGGCGCTTGCCGGATATTTCTTGGCGGCAGCGCATTTTGGGTTTGCGTGGCCTGAGTTTATTGGAATGTCGGTAGGTATGGTGCTGGTGATTGGTGGTGCCTGCGCGCTCAATAATTATCTTGATCGAGATATCGATGCAAAAATGACGCGCACAAAGTCTCGTCCGAGCGTGAGCGGCGACTTAAGTCCACTAGGGATGCAAGTATTCGCTTGGTTGTTATTTGTTGTGGGCACTGTAGTGCTATTATTGACGACTAACTATCTCACCGTAATTGTAGGGATCGCTGGCTTTGTGACGTATGTTTGGCTCTACGGTGCCTGGACGAAGCGTACCACAGTGCATGGCACAGCTGTTGGTGCTGTGTCCGGCGCCTTCCCGATTGTTGGTGGATATGTCGCCACTTCAAATATGCTTGATATCGGCACGTTGATCGTATTCTTGATTATTTTCTTTTGGCAATTTCCAGAATTTTACTCTATATCGATCTATCGGCGAAAAGAATACGAGGCGGCAGGAATCCCGCTCATGAGTGTTGTGCGCGGAATAAAACCAACGATAGAGCAGATTGTTGCCTATACAATATTTTACGTTTTTAGTACTTTGGCACTTGCGGCTTGGGGGTATGTAGGAATTGTCTACCTTATTGTGATGGCTACTGCGGGTGGGTACTGGATATGGCTTGCCCTGAAAGGGCTCACGACAAAGCAGCCGGAAGTATGGTCGCGACAGATGTTTCGAGTGTCTATGTGGACGATTTTGCTGCTTTGTCTCATGCTTTCAATCGGTGCACTTCTCCCTTAACTTGGGAGCTCCGAAGGGTACTCGAGCAGATAAGAATTTGCTACAATAGAATTAGCTAACAAAACATGGGGGAAGAATGGCTACATCGACTGGACAGCGTGTCGGGATCTGGATTATTGCAGGCGCTATGGTACTTGGTACATTAGCAGGATTTGTTGCAATGATATTGGCACCAAAAAATGAAGCGGCAGACGCTGCAAAACAACAAGAAGCATACCAAAAAATGCTTGCTGAGTATCAGAAGCAGCAACGTGAACAGAATAAGCCACTTGATGGCTACAAGGCTGAGAAATTTGATGCCGCATCTGTAAAGGAATTAAATGTAAAATATCTTGTTAAGGGTACGGGCGAGACAGTAAAAGCAACCGATACGATTAATGCGAACTATTTTGGTTGGGACGCATCAGGATCTATATTTGATAGTACAAATAAAAAAGATGCAGGGAAGCCGACGCCGATTGACTTTAGTCTGGCTCAAGTAATCAAAGGTTGGACAGAGGGTCTCACGGGAGTCCCGGTAGGCTCAACTGTTGAACTGACTATTCCGGGAGATAAGGCGTACGGCAATGAAGATACGGGAACTGGCCAGCCAGCCGGACCACTGAAGTTTATTGTTACTGTAGAGAAAATCGTTAAGAAAGAGACAAAAGAGTAGATTGTTATGGCAAGTGATGTACATGACGTTGTAATGATTGGTGCAGGACCGAGTGCGCTTGCGGCGGCAATTTATACTACCCGCGAAGACATTGAAACGGTACTGTATGAAAAAGCAGTCGTTGGTGGTCTTGCGGCTATTACTGACCGAGTTGATAATTATCCTGGATTCCCTGAAGGTATTGAAGGTATGAAGTTGGCTAGTGAACTCCAGGCGCAGGCAGAACGCTTTGGGGCGGTGATTGACTTCGGTGATGTATCGGAAATTCGAGATAACGGCGCAACAAAGACGGTTGTGGTTGACGGGCAGGATGTTGAAGCGAAGGCTGTTTTGATTGCAACGGGTAGCGAGTATAAAAAGATTGGTGTGCCAGGCGAAACAGAAAACTTTGGACGTGGCGTGCACTACTGTGCAACCTGTGACGGTGCTTTCTACCGTGATAAGCGACTAGTTGTCGTTGGTGGCGGCAACTCTGCCGTGCAGGAAACCATCTTCCTGACTCGTTTCGCAAGTCATATCGACATGCTAGTACGTAGCGATTTCAAAGCAAGCGACGTGCTTGTTGATGAGCTACAAAAGTATATTGATGAAGGAAAAGTAACTGTTCATAAACAGACTACTACCGATGAAATTATTGTCGAAGAGAGCAAGGTGACTGGAGTAAAAGTCACGAAAGATGGTGTACAGCAGACGATTGAAACCGACGGCGTGTTTGTGTTCGTTGGCCTATTGCCAAATACGCAGTTTCTTGAGAATTCGCCAATTGAGCTTGACCCAATGGGTCACATTAAGACAGATCTCAAACTTGAGACGGCAATGCCTGGCGTATTTGCGAGCGGTGATGTGCGTAGTGGTGCGACACTTCAGATCGCTTCTGCGGTTGGTGAAGGCGCAACGGCAGCGCTCAATATTCGCGAATACATCGACGAGCTGAATCGCTCAGCTGCGTAGTAGGCATAGCTACTTTACGTTCTTTTCAAAGAATGTTTCGAGTTGTTTAATGATCTTGGGGTCGCGGGTTTCGAGGGCAATTTCTCGTGTGCCAAAAAGCACCCCAATATAGGTAAAGTTATGCGAGCCGGTCAGGGCAACTTTGCTGCCGTCTTTCATAGTGGCGATAATAAACTTCGCATGCAGATATTTTTGGTAGCGGTATTTTGTTTTGTTGCCACTAATAAGCATGTTAAACGAAATAAGGGCACTGTTGATGCGTGTATTAGTTTTCTTTGGCGAGTTGAAATAAAGCCGAGCCTGAGTATTCTTTAGAAGGCGTGATAATTTATTTGTGGGGCAGTACTGCGAAACATAGATCACACTTTCGGCCTCTTTCACAATACGACAAGCGCGTCGGTAAATGATCGAATCTCCTTGGAGGCCACCGTCGATCAATACTTTAGAAAGCTTACCATAACTGAATTCGTGGCTACGATAAGCAAAATGATTACGATCGGCATCAATGATGCGTGCAATATCATCGCGCAGCTCAAGCGCGAGTTGCTTGTCGTGGATCTGAAACATGAAGTCATTAAACTCAAGACTTTCTTCGTACATATTGACGCCGCCAAATGAAAATACAATGTCGTCTGCGACAAGGCACTTCATGTGGTTGCGCCCGCTAATTGGTGAAGCACTAAAGCGGCCAACCCAAGTAAACTTCACGCCGCTTTCTTTGAGGTATCGTACCATATCTTTCATAGCTTTTGATTTTTCTTTGTAGTACTTTGTTGGAGTAAAGTGCCCGCCAAACTCCCCAAAGGCAAATGTATCGGCGGCTACTTCAACGCGGACACCTCGTTTCGCCGCATTAGCAAGCGCCTCTATGAGTTTGTCGGTTTGATGGTCATTTGCAACGATAAGTGACACAAGCGCAACGTGATGCTGTGCTTGGTTGATTGAGCGTGTCGCTGCTTTAACGTATTCATACGGAGAGAGCAGTTTTTGTGATACCATAGCTTGATTTTACACTAGATCGGATAGCTCGGCACGAAGCCGGGCAGGATTGTCGGTAACAACACCCTCAATACCTTCGGCGGCGAGGCGCTTTGCTGCAGCCGGACGATTAACGGTATATGCATAAATGAAGAGATCAAGCTTTTTTGCAACCGCAGTTGCCAGCTGATTGGTGTAGAGGCGGTGGAAGCCAACGGCAGTGAATCGTAATTGTCGATGGTAGGCCATAAAAGCGAACGGATTACGATTGTGCAGCATGGCAAGTTCGGCATGTTGGCTGACCCGGCGGATTGCGCGCAGCTCTAGGCCTTTGAACGAAGAAAAGAGAATGTTCTCCCAGTCGCTATCCTCTTTAATGTAGTTCTCTTGGATGTACCGTGCGATCTTGGCACCGGTACCGCGGTTTTTTACTTCTAGATTGAGAAGTACCTTTCCAAAGCAGAGCTCAAGTACTTCTTCGAGTGTGGCAATTTTATGTCCCTTCTCGGTGGCTTTTTCTAGGCTGGCATGATTTGACCAACGAACGATACGACTCTTGCGATGGGTGCGAAAAAGAGTTGAGTCGTGAATAACAACTGGTATCCCATCGCGGGTGAGCTGCACATCAAACTCGAGAGCATCGGCACCAACATCAATTCCTTTCTGAAAGGCATCAATAGTATTCTCGGGTGCAAGCCCAGCTGCACCACGGTGACCGATAATTAACATACGCTGTGCTATTGTATCAAATTTGCTACAATGGAGGGAGTTTAGAAAAGAGAAGGAGACTAAGAGAATGGCTGATTTTAATCAAGTACTGACACCGGGAAATATTGATGAAGGTGCGGTTAACACCGTTGTTGAGATTCCCGAAGGCTCACGCCTGAAGGTAGAATGGCACCGCGAGACAGCAACGTTTACGCTTGATCGTGTGGAGCCAGCGATTTTTGCAAAGCCATGTAACTATGGGTTTATTCCACAGACACTCGACGAAGACGGTGATGAGCTCGACACATTGATCATCTGCCCTGAGCCCCTTACTACTGGTGTATGGCTTGAAGCAAAGATTATTGGTGTGATGAAGTTTGAAGATGATGGCGAAGTTGACGACAAGATTGTCGTGGTGCCAGTTGATAACCGCGATGATAATCGTATTCAGAGTCTCGACGACATCCCGCAGTGGAAGGCTAAGG
>JASLCR010000003.1 GCA_030145955.1 Candidatus Saccharimonadales bacterium | reverse complement strand
AAAACTGAGTAATCGCCAAAGATTATTTGCAACAGTAAAAATTGCAACCACGACATATAAGGCGGCTCCTATGGCAGTAATTTTGCAAATTGTCGGTTCATTATTCTCGGCAATTATCCCCGTTGTTACAACCTTTTTTGCTGCTGCAACAACAACAGCGCTTGCCGATGCATATGCAGGAAAGGAAGGTGCAGGTACGCAGGCAATTGAGCTTGTTATAATCACTGCATTATTTGGCGTGCTTAGCTTTGCGTGGTCGAGTTTTGAGAACTATCTCAGCCAGGCGATGGAGTATCGTATAAACGCTGCGATCAGTGATCAAATGTATGAGCATTTTATGTCACTTGCTTTTTGGCGATATGACGATAAAGAAACAGCTGATTTATACGAAAAAGCTAACCGATTTGCTCAGTTTTTTCCGAGAGTATTTCGTTCACTTGCAGGTATAGCTACTGATTTTTTTACTATGATTGTTGGGCTTATGACTCTCATTTGGGTAAGCTGGTGGCTTGGGCTGATAGTACTGGTGGCGATTGTACCAGGTGTAATTATTCAGATACGTTTGACGCGTCTGCAGACGGAGCACTGGCGAGAAAACATACAGGCAAGACGCGTTGTTGGTTGGATTGAGTACGGCATGATGCAGCCGGAAAAGATCGCCGAGTTACGGTTGTACGGACTTGTTAGGCGTCTGCTTGAGCTGAGGGCAATTATGAGGGATAAGGATGAGCGTGTACGGATTGGATTTGAACGTCAATTTATTTGGAAACGATTGGGAGCGGATACGCTCGAAGCGGCCGCAGAGGTAGTCGCTCTTCTATGGATAACATTGCAGATTATCGCACAGCAGCAGCCAGTGGGGCAGTTTTTGTACGTGCAGCAGATTACAGGGCGCGCTCTATCCGGCGCAAAAGGATTTGTAAGTGGACTCAATAATATCGATGAAGATCTTGCAAATCTGTTTGATTATCAAACCTTTATGGACTTGCCTGAGGGCAATAATGGCGCAAAGTCATTAAGTTCTGCCCCGAAAAGTATCTCGCTCAGCAGTATCTCGTTCCATTATCCGTCGTCAGATAGGCAGGTACTCAGAAATATTTCGATTGATATCCGAAGGGGTGAGCATATTGCTATTGTTGGTGAAAATGGAGCCGGTAAATCAACCTTGATTAAAATTCTCGTGGGATTGTATGAACCAAATAACGGGAGCGTTTTGGTGGATGGTATGCCGCTTGATCAAATTGAAATCTCAACTTGGCATAAATATCTTGGAGTGCTCAGCCAGGACTTTGTGAAATATGACTTTGCTAATGCTCGAGAAAACATCACGTATGGAAATGTTTCGATGAAACCCACTGATGCAAATATCAGATATGCTACTTCTCGTGCGGAAGCGGACTTTCTGTATGACTTGCCTCACGGGCTCGATACATTTGTTGATCAGTGGATGGAAGACGATGACGGTAACAAGGGCCAGGATCTCTCTGGCGGTCAATGGCAGCGTCTTGCGCTTGCACGAAATTTTTATAGACAGGCCCCAATTATTGTACTCGATGAGCCAACAAGCGCGATTGATGCATTAGCAGAGTCTCGTATATTCAAGCATTTATTCGCCGAGAAAGATAAGACGATTATTACAATTAGTCATCGCCTTACGACGATCGAAAAGGCAGATGTGGTGTACATGTTGAAGAATGGCCGACTGGTAGAGCAGGGTACCGCTAAAGAGTTGATCGCAAAGAAGGGTGAATTCTATCACATGTTTGAAAGCCAAATAAAATAAGACGATTTGCGCGAAGTATCAAAGCTAGAGTATTATATTACAAAGACTAACCATGAAAAGAATCCTTCTCCTCACTCTCGCCGTTGTAGGCTGCCTTCTACTTACCACACCCGCACTTGCTGCGAGCTGTGGTGGCGAGAATAACACTTCTATCATTAGTTGTGATGAAAAGGACGGCAATGCTATCTGGTCATTGCTTCTTATCGCGGTGAATGTAATGGCCGGTTTGGTGGGCGTTGCAGCGATTGGCGGCTTTGTGTATGCGGCTATCTTGTATTCATCTGCAGGAGACCAGTCTGGACAGGTTACTAAGGCAAAGACGACCGTCGCCAATGTTGTTGTAGGGCTCGTGCTTTTTGCCGGTATGTATAGCTTTTTGCAGTTCATTATCCCAGGAGGCGTCTTTGGTCGTGATTTAAGTGCTCCAGTGGTAAAGAATACGCCACAGGATAGACCAGGCAGCGATAATGGTAATGGTAGTGGAGGAGGTAGCGGTACCGCGAATGACCCTGCATGCACCGACGGAGCGGCCAAAAAGAGTACTGATATTGTGATATCGTTCCAAAACCTAGGACGTGAGGAGCCAGATACCAGAAAGGTATTCCAAATGATCAAAGATGAGCACAGTTCAAAACCAAATGTCATTTACAACTTTGCAGAAATTAACGAGGGTGACAAAGAGGACGAGGCTGCTTATATGATGGACGTCTTTGGTAATAGTGGCTGGAGCGGACCAAAACAGCGTGTGCCATCTCTTGGTAAGCTGGATCAGGGATGGAAGCAGGTTAATTCTCAAGTAATTACCCTGCACGGGGCTGTAAGTCAGTCGCCAAGCCCAAAGCGTGTCATGACAGTAGCCCAGTATAATCGTACGGATAGCTGTGCAACAAAGTTTGCTACTATTAATACCCACTTCCTTACACATGCATATAACACACCGAGCATTCCAGAACTTCAGAGAGACTACTGGGATCCGTCAATGCAAAAACTTAATGCGAAAGTCGCAGAGTTGCGCAAGGCTGGGTATGATGTAGTAGTGACCGCTGACTTTAATAACCCAAATGTCAAGATGAACTCAATCAACGCTAATGCGAAGATCATCGTAAAGCATGCGCCAGATTATATTGTCGGAATTCCGGCAGATGGCCGAAAGATGTCTGTTAAAGCTCAAGGTGCCGTTAACACACCGACTGGTGAGTCATTCCATAAGGCTTGGTGGGCTCGGGTCGTCTTTAATTAGTGGTCAGCTAAAGATAATTTGTGTCAAATAGAAAAGTACCGCTCTCTAGAGAGCGGTACTTTAGTCGTAGTGAGGTATAGATTACCAGCTACGCTGACGGAATGAACCGCCACCGTTACCACCGCGGTCGCCACCGAAGTCACGCTTTGGGCGATCTTCCTTTGGACGAGCAAGTGATACATTGATAGCGCGGCCATCAAGCTCTTTGCCGTTAAGCTGATCAACAGCCTTCTGGTTGTCTTCGTCGTTTTCAAACTCGACGAAGCCGAAGCCCTTTGAGCGTCCGCTCTCACGGTCAGTGATGACGCGAGCGCTTGCGACTGGACCGATCTGCTCAAAGTGAGCCTTCAGGGTGTCGTCGGTGGTTGCATAGGCAAGGCTGCCTATGAAAAGATTTTGTGAAGCCATGTGTACTTGGTTTCTCCTATTTAGTTACTATTTTCAGAGAGACCAAGTGAACACGGGTGCTCTAAACGAAGCTTCTGAACAAGTCTATTTAAGCACATAATGCTTATTATGTAAAAAGCTTATGAAAAAAACACAATGCGCGCGACGGCGATAACGGCTAATATACTAAACGTCGTATTAACGACGAACGACTGAAAGGCTCTATGGCGGTAGGTAATAATCGCAAGTCCAGCTGAGCCAGTAAGCATTAGTAAGTGGTATTCGATAGTGTTGCCATTAACAATTCCTAGACTAAGAAGAGCGTAACTACCAAGTATTGCTACAGCACCGATCCATCCGAGTATTTCGGCGAGTTGGCTCTTTGAGAGGTGTTTAATTCGTCGTTCCATTCGGATCAGTGTATCACGCTTGCGCTTTTTAGCAAATCGGTGCATAATGCTAGGCAAGCTGGTACGCATTGGGGTACTAATGCGGTTTAACATAAACATTTCCACCAACACTTGCGTGCCCCGGGTGGGCGCGTAGCAGCTCATAAGATCAGGGAGGGTCACCCTCCCGGTTTTATTTTGAAGTGAATTCAAAATTTTACCTCCCACCGCTAAAGCTCGGCTTACGCCTCGTGCTGCGCGGACCCACCTCTAGAAATAGGGGTGGGTTTTTGCTATGATGTACCAGGTATGGGGTATTAGCTCATTTGGCCAAGAGAAGACTACCCGCAGGAAAGCGCTCTAGCCAAATTATGATAAGGAGCTATACACCCACGTAGAGACGGGGCATTAGCTCATTTGGCTAGAGCGCTTCGCTGGCAGCGAAGAGGTGAGCGGTTCGAATCCGCT
>JASLCR010000001.1 GCA_030145955.1 Candidatus Saccharimonadales bacterium | reverse complement strand
GTCCTGGTGTGGATGATTGGACTTGTCTGCGAAGGTGTTGCCGACCTACAGAAACTGCTGTTCAGTATGAACCCTAAAAATAAAGACAAATGGATCAACTCCGGTATTTGGAGATATTCGCGTCACCCAAACTATTTCGGTGAAATACTGGTATGGACAGGTGTCTATTTGTACGCCGTAGTAGCATTATCCCTACCTCAAGCTGCTATCGCACTTGTTGGTCCATTATTTATTATCACTCTACTGCTATTTGTTAGCGGTGTCCCTATCTTAGAAAAATCTGCCAACAAACGTTGGGGTAAGGTAGCTGCATATCGTACATACAAAAAGCGTACAAGTATCTTAATTCCTCTGCCTCGAAAAAAGTCATCATCACTTTAAGCATAATCATATACGCTATACTGTATGTATGGGTAAACAAATTGCTATCTATATAGGTTCAATTCTCGTATCTTTTGCTGCAGGCGGAGTTGGTTCGCTTGCGACTATACCAAATATTCCCACCTGGTACGCATCGCTTGATAAGCCACCCCTCTTGCCGCCAAATTATGTGTTCGGTCCGGTATGGACTTTGCTTTATCTTCTCATGGGAATAGCACTTGCCTTACTTATTACACATAAAGCCACCGGCAAGAAAGCCGCATACATCTGGTTTGGCACACAACTCGCATTAAATACACTTTGGTCAATTGTCTTTTTCGGTCTTCATCAGCCATGGTTTGGCGTAGTTGTTATCATCGCACTCATCGGTGCAATTGTCATGACAATCATCACGTTTCGCCGCTTTATACCGGCAACCACGTGGCTTCTTCTGCCTTATCTTGCATGGGTATGCTTCGCGACGTCTCTCACCGTTGGTGTCGCACTACTTAATTAGCTGAACTATTTCTCTACTTCCATTAACCGGCCGCTTTTCATCACGTATGGCTCTGTGCAGGCCGCCAAATTAAAGCAACATGGCCGACGATGTTTGCCATTCAATTTCGAGATAATTTTTTCAATTCGCACAGCGCGCGTTTCCTGACTTAATGTCGCGTTCATCCAGCGGATCCATTCCCAGCGTGCCATCGGTGTAATATCTTCCCACTTGGTTTTTACTTTTTGCGGCGCAATCGCTAGCACGTCGCTAAAATCTTTTGGCAGTTCAGGTTCGGGCCAGTTTTTGTTTGCCGTTAACTGTACGGCTACCGTATCACCAGATTTTACGCCAGCGACTTTTTGCATTTCATCAGTCACCCGCATCCAGTGGCTCCAGCGACCATCCGGTTCCAGAACCGTGCTAAATTCATGGCCATTAATCGTACCCGCCACACTCAATTGCCCGCGCGAAGATAGTTTTGTGCTCTCCTCTTTCGGTACGGGCAAAATTATCCAGTCCTTCAGTGTATAGAGCGTAGTTTTGAAGCTAATTGTCGCCGGCGCATTTTTCATAATGGCTATTTCTTACCATCTAGATATTTACCTGCAATACTCAGGGCAAATGATGGCAGTATGATGAATACGGAGATAAAGAGAAGTTTTATCAGTAGCTCGCTTAGTGAAGAATCAGGCTTATCTGGGCCAGAGCTGGTCAAAATCACCAGTATACCAATGATCCCAAAGGCGAGTGATGCGTAGATGAATACTTTTGTAGCTATTTTTTGCATATATTTACTATACCAAACATCCTAATAATCATTCCCAACCGTGCCTGTCTGAACATCACCGGCACGTCTGTAGTTGGCGAAAATTACACCATTTGGTGTTACTAAACTATCTGTCAAAGTAAACGCTGCGGCAATTGTACCCTCCCCAAACAACTTTTTGCCCACGCCAAGTGTAATTGGGAAAGTCATCAAGCATAATTCGTCCACCAGATTATACTCAAGGAGCGTCTGTACTAAGTTGCCACTACCGTGCACTTTGATATCACCACCTTCTGAATCTTTGAGCTTCTTAATATCATCCACGTTCCTTAAAAAGACCGTGTTTTGCCAATTTGATGCATCCTCCGTAGTACTCGCGACATATTTCGTAACATCATTAATGCCGGGCCACATGTCGGCGTGTTCGGGCCAGTAGGCTGCAAAGATATCAAATGTCTTTCGCCCCAAAAGTATATCAGTAGATTGCATCCACTTTGTCATAAAATCACCAGCCACATCATCTGCCTCGCGAAAATATGGCGCCGTCCAGCCACCGTACTTAAAACTGCCGGATTCATCTTCTTCTGGGCCACCGGGTGCCTGCATAACCCCATCTAACGTAATAAATTCCTGGACAACTATCTTTCTCATTTATACCCCCTCTATACCTATAATACTCCTGCAAATCCTCGTATGTCATTAAGCCAATCCTTCGATAGCTCGATAGCATACACAGACAGGGCTATAATAGGAAGAGATGTTTGAGGGTGATGCAGTATTTGTTGATATCGAGACCAATGGTGGTAATGGTCCGCGTGGGCGGGTGATTGAAGTTGCCGCCATCAAAGTTTCGCATGGCGAAATAGTTGATACCTTCACTTCACTCATAAACCCCGGCAGTGATGTGCCCTATTGGATTACGCAACTTACCGGCATACGAAACAGCGATCTTGTGAATGCTCCATACTTCCCAGATATTGCTGCTCAACTATATGCTTTCATGAACGACTCGATCTTTGTTGCGCACAACGTATTATTTGATTACTCATTCCTAAAACGTGAGTTTGCCGCCGCCGGTTACAATTTCAAGCCAAAGTTATTTTGTACCGTCAAAATGTCTCGGGCGCTTTGGCCAGAACATCGCGGACATAGCCTAGAAAAGATCATCACTCGCCACCAGATTCCTTTCGTCGCGCGCCACCGTGCCTACGACGACGCCAAAGCAATGTATGATTTCGTTCAACTTACTATCGCCGAGAAAGGCCGCGACGCATTTCTTGAAAATATCGCGCGCCAACTTAAGACCAGATCGCTACCGCCACACGTTGATGAAGCCGTAATACTAAATCTACCCGAAAGCCCAGGTATCTACATCTTCGAAGACGATGCCGGCGCACCACTCTATGTCGGCAAAAGTGTTAACATTCGTTCACGTGTACGATCGCATTTTACCAATGCCACCACTATCGCAAAAGAACTCAAAATGACACTCGCCAGCCACAATGTTAGCTTCGTCGCGACCGAAACAGAGGTTGAGGCATTACTGCTTGAGTCGGCCAAAGTAAAAGAACTGCAGCCGATTTTCAATCGCCAGCTGCGCCGAAAAACCAAGCAATCTATCTTCCTGCGCGGCTTTGATGAAAATGGCTACGAAATGATCCGTATCAAAAATACCGATCTTTCACAGCACCAAAACCTTGAGAACGTATACGGTGTCTATACTTCCAAATCGCAGGCAAAGACACGTCTTGAGGCCACCGCCAAAACGTTCCAGCTCTGCCCGAAATTGCTCGGCCTCGAAAAAGCTGCGGGCGCGTGTTTTCGCTACCAGCTTGGTCTCTGCAAAGGTGCCTGTATCAGCAAAGAGACTCCTGAGCTTTACAACCGCCGCGTTGAGCTCGCGCTTGAACGTTCTAAAATCGAGTCATGGCCATTTGCGTCTGAAGTGGCCGTTCGTATTAGCGAGACTCGATCGATTGTTGTTGACCAGTGGATAGTTAAATCGGTTGTCGAGCATGCCTACGATGAACCGGTCATCACCTCAATCGAAGGCGGCTTTGATATCGATACCTATAAAATTATTCGCAGCTACATTCGTAAACACCCAGAAACAATCTCTCGAATAACGTCGTGATACAGACCACCTCCTAAATCATTCACCAAATGTCACATTAAAAATACGCGATAGGTCTATACTGAAGATATGAAGTCGACAAAGCGTCTTGTACTCTGGATCTGTATACTAGCTTCGTTTGTGCCATTTCTCGATGGTTCGGTGGTTAACGTTGCACTGCCAGCCATTACCAATGAGCTGGGTGGTGGCTTTGTTCTGCAACAATGGGTAGTAAATGCCTACGCCATTACACTTGGCTCGTTTATGCTGATCGCTGGCTCGTTAGCCGATTTGTACGGTCGGCAGCGTGTTATGAGAATCGGACTGGTGCTGTTTGGTGTCACCTCGATACTTTGTGCCGTTGCACCCACCGGATTATTTTTGATCCTTGCTCGCGGTGCTCAAGGATTTGCCGGAGCACTACTCGTGCCAAGTTCACTGGCGCTCATCATGGCATATTTCAAAAAAGCCGAAGCCGGCAAAGCAATCGGCAGCTGGACCGCATGGACCGGTATCGCCTTTATCATCGGGCAGCTTGTTGGTGGCATATTAGTAGATTTCATTTCATGGCGCATGGTATTTGCAATCAACATCGTGCCGATCGTCATCAACCTATACATGTTGTCTCGGCTTGACTTCACCGAACCGCTACAACCCCGCGTGAAGCTCGACCTTTCCGGCGCACTACTCGGAGTTGTTGGCCTTGGTGGTGTTGTTTATGGCCTCATTGAACAGTCGCGACTCGGCTGGGTAGACCCTACCGTCTACAGCACGCTTATCATCGGTACAATAGCACTGGTAGGATTTCTCTGGCACGAACGTCGCGTAGCACAACCAATGCTACCACTTGGATTATTCAAGGTTCGCAACTTTTGGGTAGGCAATATTGCCTCATTCGCCATCTACGCCGGTTTAGCCTTGGCCACGTTTGCCATCACCATCTTTGTCCAGCAAGTAGGAAAGTATTCCGCCCTAGAGGCTGGCTTAGCGCTGCTGCCAGTCACCATCATTATGTTCTTCTTATCGTCTCGGTTCGGTGCGCTGGCCGACAGGTTCGGCCCCCGGTTATTCATGTCAGCCGGACCCATAATTGCCGGCATCGGTTTCGCCACAATGTATTTTGTCGACTCCTCAGTAGCATATTGGCAACTTCTGCCAGGTATTCTGCTATTTGGCACCGGACTTTCGATTACTGTAGCACCTCTCACTACGGCCATTCTGAGTTCAATCAACGACAGTCAGTCTGGCATTGCATCCGCAGTCAACAATGCCGTTACACGCGTTGCCGGTCTAATTGCTGTCGCAGCCATAGGCTCAATCGTTGGTCAATCGCTCGACTTATCAAGCTTCCATGCCGTCACGCTTGTCATGGCCAGCTTGATGATAGCCGGTGGTTTCACTTCAGCACTTGGTATTGTTAATCAGCCAAAAATTGTCAACCAAAAATAAGTCATTTACTCTTTGCCGAAGTGTGGATTGTAGATCAAGCCAAGGAGCTGGCCGTTTAGTTTTTTCACCGTTGCAACAATAATGTCATCACCAGTTTCCATAGGTGCTTCATAAATTATACAGCCGTGAGACACGAAGTGATCAACTGCCGCTTGCACATCCTCTACACCAAAGTATGTTCGTGGACCGTCGGCCATGTTGCCATTCGGATCAAGCCCAAGTTCGTAGCCGCCCACGTTGAACCCCACATAAAATGGCTGGGCGAAGTACGGCTCTATACCGAGCACGTCCGCCCACCAGGCTTTATCTGCTTCCAGATTGTCCGATGGATAGATAAGTGTGCGAAGACCGAGGAGTTTCATAGGTATATTATACACCCTCAATGTAGATAAACTCCTTCACTTCACCCGACGCAATATCCTGTGCAAGATCTGTTTTTTGTAAGAATTCAGGTAGTATCACCTCGGCTTTCGGATCGATAAAGCCGTACTGTGCTATC
>JASLCR010000071.1 GCA_030145955.1 Candidatus Saccharimonadales bacterium | reverse complement strand
TGGATCCAGATGGCAATCATTGGGAACCGGTATGGATGGCGCCAGAATTTAATCCACAGGAGGTGTAGAATATGTCACAAATTACTCCAAACTTATGGTTTGATGGCAATGCAAAAGAAGCAGTAGACTACTACGTGTCAGTATTTCCTGACGGTAAGATTATTAGCACGGAATATTACCCAGATAGTTCGGAAGAAGGTCTAGCTGATTTTCAACAAGACTTGGCGGGTAAAGTTTTGACGGTTGAATTTGAGCTATTGGGAACACGATTTGTTGCCATCAACGCTGGTCCGGAATTTAAGTTTAATGAATCGATATCGTTTTCTGTGCCATGCAAAAACCAAGAAGAAATCGACTATTACTGGGAGAGGCTTTCAAAAGTTCCTGAATCGGAACAGTGTGGCTGGTGCAAGGATCAATATGGCCTAAGCTGGCAGATTGTCCCCGAAAATATGAAAGAGCTGATGAAGAAACCCGGTGCATTTAAGACGTTAATGAATCAGCACAAAATTGTTATTGCAGAATATTGATATTCCGTGGCTGTTATGACGATAGCTTACTTAAGGTACGTAGGTGCATGTTGCAGAAATATTTAAAACCGTGTCGGACTATGGCAATGTTTCATGGGGTATAATCAACACATGAAGGCAGCGATTTATAGAGAGTATGGATTACCTGCAGTTGTACACGTTGAAGACGTAAGTAGACCGCAGCCTGGCGCTGGCGAGGTTTTAGTAAAAGTGAAATATTCAGCTGTTACTGCGGCAGACGTTCGTATACGAAGCGCTACCTTTCCGAAAGGATTTGGTTTCTTGGCGCGACTTGCATTTGGTATCAAATCGCCTCGCAACCAAATACTCGGCAGTTGCTTCTCGGGTGTCATTGAGACGGTCGGGAAGGACGTGAGTACATTCAGGCCTGGCGATGAAGTATGTGGCATGAACGGTGTCAAAATGGGTGCACATGCAGAATATATTGTTATTAATGCTGCAAAGTCACTCGCTATGAAGCCGGAAGGTGTCACACATAAAGATACTGCTGGCATGCTATTTGGTGGTACGGCTGCACTTTATTTCCTGCGTGATCAGGCAAAAGTTAAGAATGGCGAGAGAGTATTGATTAATGGAGCTTCAGGGGCGGTTGGTACAAATGCTGTTCAACTTGCAAAGTATTTTGGAGCAAAAGTGACGGGCGTGACAAGTGGTGATAGCGCAGATCTTGTTAAATCATTAGGCGCTGATCAAATTATTGATTATACAAAAGATAGAGTACTCAACGGTGAAGAGAGATATGATGTCGTGCTCGATACAGTTGGGAATATCAATATTGCTGCAGGCAAGACAATCTTAACCAAACAGGGACGTCTTGTACTCATGGTCGCAAGTTTCGGTGAGATTCTTCGCTCTCAATCCGACTCCAGGGTAAAAACAGGTACTGCGAGTGAAAAAAGAGAAGACATTGAGTTTCTACTTCAGCTCATGGAGCAAGGCAAGCTTACGGTCGTGATTGATTCTGAATATTCGCTTGAAAATATCACCGAAGCCCATGCTCGTGTCAGTGGAGATAATAAAAAAGGAAATGTAGTGGTGAGGATTAACTAGTATGGATATACAGATTATTTTGTTTGGGTTATGGGTTGCGCTGATGCTGACATTTCTACTTGGTGACGTGATTCGGTTATTTGCAGGTGACATGAAGCCGGGTGAGTTGATGGGTAAAAAGGCAACGCAAGTACAGTGGCTTATGATAGCGCTGATGATGGTGACACCTATCGTTATGGCGATACTTTCACTACTCTTCCCAGATGGCATTAACCGTACGCTAAATTTAGTGTTCGCTGCGCTATGGTTTATCTTCAATGCGGTCGGCTTGCCGTCATACTCCGGTTGGTATGATCGTTTTCTGCTTACAGTTGGGTTAGGTATAAATGCGCTGATTATTTGGTATGCATGGAATTGGGCAGTTTGATGAAATATGTTGTACTGGTTCGTGGAATTAATGTTGGCGGGAATCATCGTGTGCCTAAGTTGGAATTTCAGGCTATACTTGAAGGTCTTGGTTTTCAGAATGTCGTTATTTATCTTAATTCCGGTAATGCTGTTTTCTCGAGTGACCAGCAGCCGGAAGCTGCCGTAGTGCAAGCAGCACTTGAAAAGCATTTTGGATTTCCTATTCCAACACTTGTTTTGTCTGGCGATAAAATTAAAGCTATTGCAGCGGCAATTCCTGAGAATTGGACAAATGACCCGCCAAAGCCCGATAAGTCCGGGCAAAAGTCTGACGTACTGTATCTTTTTGACGCGGTAAACACACCCGAAATATTAGAGAATGTTGGTTACCGGCCTGAAGTTGAGACAATGATTTATGTTGATGGTGCGGTCATAGCGAATGTTACGCGTGCTAATCAGTCGAAGTATAGCCTACTGAAAGTTATCGGTACACCGCTATACCAGCAGATGACTGTACGTAATATTACGACAGCCAAAAAGCTTGCCGAACTTGCAAGCTGACTTCCTGGCTATTCTCCTTACAAATTATGAACGGCAAGATAGTAGGAGTATAATAGTAGGTGGATAGTTGAGTAAGAGAAAGCGAGGTATGACCATGCCGTATCAATCAACAAAAGACTTGCCTGAGAGTGTGCAGAATGTTCTTCCGCAGCACGCTCAGGATATTTACAAGGAAGCATTCAATAGCGCCTATGATCAGTATGACAGGCCCGAAGAACGACGTGGACATGCGGATCGTGAAGAGACCGCACATCGCGTGGCATGGAGTGCGGTAAAGAAGGCTGGTTACGAAAAAGCTAGCGATGATAAATGGCATAAATCGTAGGAGGTGCACATGGCTAATCAATACGACATGCAAGATCCTGTAAACCAGTATCCGGAACTTAGTATTCCGCCACAGCGACAGTCTGAGCCGGGACTCGACAGTGAGCTGCAACCACTTGCTGACCATGGAGTCGATACGTATGAAGGCAAGGAGCGCTTGAAAGGGCGGCATGCACTTATTACTGGCGGCGATAGTGGCATTGGCCGAGCGGTGGCGATTGCATTTGCTCGTGAGGGTGCAAAAGTGGCAATTAGTTGCCTGCCGTCTGAGCAGTCCGATGCCGATGATGTTGTAAAAGCGATTGAGTCGAGCAATGGAAAGGTCGTCACGCTACTTGGCGATTTAACGAATGAAAAATTTGCACGTAGCCTACCAAGTAAAGCAGCTGAAGCGCTGGGAGGGCTCGATATTATTGTTAATAATGCCGGCAAGCAAATTTATAACGATGATTTTGCAACTCTTTCTACTAAACAATTGGTTGATACGTTCACGGTGAATGTCTTTGCGATGGTATGGATCACACAGGAGGCACTGGCATTTTTGCCAAAGGGCGCCTCGATCATTAATACGACATCTATCCAAGCTACGCAGCCTTCACCCGGACTGATTGATTATGCGGGTACAAAAGCGGCAATCATGAATATTACGCGCGGATTGGCACAGCAGCTCACGCCAAAAGGTATCCGAGTGAATGGTGTCGCGCCAGGTCCAATTTGGACACCGCTCCAGCCAAGTTACGGTCAGTCGGAAGAAAAGCTGGTGAAGTTTGGGAAGAATACTCCACTTGGTCGCCCTGGTCAGCCAGCTGAGCTAGCTTCGGTGTACGTTTTCCTCGCCAGTCAAGAGTCAAGTTATATTTCAGGTGAAGTGATTGGCGCAACTGGGGGTAAATTGCGGTAAATGAAAGAGAGGCTATCGAGGCCTCTCCGGTATTAATACCAGCTTGGCGTCACTATGCAGTATCGCGTGGACCAGTAATAGTAAGCAATTTTACAATACCCCAACCAATAAGCAGGTAAATCGCAATTGCGAGGATGCTACTTACCTCAAATACT
>JASLCR010000018.1 GCA_030145955.1 Candidatus Saccharimonadales bacterium | reverse complement strand
GAAAAACGGCTACCTCGCCGATGTCAAGCTCGAAGACGGCAAACCACGCGGCACACTCGTGGTCACTATCAACAAAGCTGGCGAGAACGCGACATTTACCGAACTTACTCGCATGAGCAAGCCTGGTCGTCGTATGTACGTAGCGGCAGCTGACATCCCGAAGGTGAAGTCGGGTCGCGGTATCGTACTAGTAAGTACAAGTAAGGGTGTCATCACTGGACAGGAAGCTGTGAAGCAGCGTCTTGGTGGTGAAGTACTACTGAAGGTTTACTAAGAGATGACATACGAAGGCTTCACAGTATACACAGAAGATGATTTCAGGGGCTATGCAAAACATGATGTTTTGGAAGATGGCGTAGAAACATTCTTGGACAATATGGATGCGGCTGGGATTGACTATAAACGGGTCTTAGATGCATTTGAACAGACCGTAAAAGAACGATCAGTAAATTAGAAAGGATAAGATATGAGTCGAATTGGAAAACTACCAATTGAAATTCCATCAGGCGTGACAATCACAGTCGATTCAGATGTTATCACAGTAAAGGGCGCCAAAGGCGAACTCACTGTGCCACACCTGAGCGACGTAACTGTCTCACTTGAGGATAATAAAGCAATCGTTACCCGCAAGGACGACGAGCGAATCGCAAAGGCGCAACACGGCCTACAGCGTGCACTGCTCAACAATGCAGTTGAAGGTGTAACTAAAGGTTTTGAAAAGAAACTTGAAGTAAACGGTGTTGGTTTCCGTGTCGCTATGAGCGGTACAGACCTTGAGATGGCCCTCGGCTTCTCGCACCCAGTAAAGTACAAAGCACCAGCAGGTGTACAGATTAGTACTAACAAAATGGAAATCACTGTCAGTGGTATCGACAAGCAACAAGTCGGCCAGGTAGCAGCGGAAATCCGTGCACTGAAGAAACCTGAACCATACAAGGGTAAGGGTATTAAGTACGCTGATGAACAAATTTTGCGTAAGGCAGGAAAGGCAGGTAAATAATCATGAGTAATCTAGCTAAAAAACTGCTGAACAAGTCTCTTCGCAAGAATCGTGTTCGTTCAAAGGTGCAAGGCACAGCTGAACGTCCACGCCTGACAGTTACTATCAGCAATATGCATGTATCTGCACAGCTGATCGATGACGAAAAAGGTCACACCGTTGCTTCTGCTACCACTATCGGTACAAAAGCAACTGGTACAATGACCGAAAAGGCTGCTAAAGTTGGTGCAGAAGTCGCCAAAAAGGCAAAGAAAGCGAAAGTAACAAGTGTAGTATTCGACCGAAATGGTCGTCAGTATGCTGGTCGCCTCAAGGCACTCGCAGATGCTGCACGTAAAGAAGGATTGGAGTTCTAGTATGGCTGAAACTACAGCTCAGACTACCACCCCACGCTCAGACGCACCCTCACGGGCCAGCGGCGGACAGCGTGGCGGCCGACGCGATGACCGTCGGACACCTCGCGTAGAGGAACCAAAGCAATTTGAAGAAGTTGTGATCAATATTGACCGTGTGGCACGTGTAGTAAAGGGTGGACGTCGTTTCCGCTTTAAGGCACTTGTCGTGGTTGGTGACCGCAAAAACAAAGTTGGTGTTGGTGTTGCTAAAGGCGCTGACGTACAGACTGCGGTATCAAAAGCAACTGATGTTGCCAAGAAGAGCATGATCACTATCCCTGTGACTAAGGAAACTATTCCACATGATGCAGAGATCAAGCTTTCTGGTGCACGTGTGCTTATCAAGCCTGCAGCTCCTGGTACCGGTATTATTGCCGGTGGTGTTGTTCGTCAGGTAATTGGTGTGACTGGTATTCGTAATATGCTTTCAAAGAGTCTTGGCTCTACAAACAAGGTGAACATTGCTTACGCAACTGTTGAAGCACTTCGCAGCCTTGTCCCGAAGGAAGAATGGCTTAACGCTGAAAAATCAGCAAAGAAGCCAGCGAAAAAGGAGACTAAGTAATGAAGTATCACGAACTGAACGTCTCAGCGAACAAGAATAAGAAGCGAGTTGGCCGCGGTATCTCAGCTGGTGGTGGTAAAACTGCTGGTCGTGGTACAAAAGGTCAGAACTCACGTACCGGTAAGAAGCTTGGCGCTATGTTCCAAGGTGGTCAGCGCGCACTTGTGCAGGCTATTCCAAAGAATCGTGGCTTTAAGAGTCTTCGTACTCCAGCTCAAGTTGTCTATCTAGACCACCTTGCTGACGTAAAGGCGAAGAAGATCGACAACATGGCGCTTTACGAAGCCGGTTTGATTTCGACTCCATTCCATGCTGTGAAGGTTATCCTCCGCGGTGAACTGTCAAAAGCAGTCACCCTTGAAGTACAAGGTGCTTCAAAGAGCGTGGTAGCGGCTATTGAAAAAGCAGGTGGAAGCTTCACGAAAGTAGCAACCCCGCTCCAGAAGAGCCAAAAAGAGGCTGAAAAAGCCGACAAGTAGTCTTCTGGCTCTACGATAATAATCCTCCAGCTTGGGGGATTATTATTTTGCCTGAAAATACTTGCGCTCTAGTTGCTACAGGCGCATACTAATTCCACAAAGAGGGAAAGTTCTATGGGTAACAAAGAGCGACGACAACGTTGGTGTGACAGTAAAGCTGACGAGCTAACCCAAGAGGCGGATATCAACCTGCTCTCCATATTGCCAAGTGAGCTACAGCTTTCGATTCAAGCGTTGGTACACGAAGCATACCGTCGAGGTTACAACTGGGGATTCAATGATGGTTGTTCGTTCATAGGTACTGGGCGCGAGCCGGCGTATTATGTAGCTGAAGCAGCCGCAGAAAATATCGCCAAACCACATAACGCCGCCTAAGCTTTGTGATATACTAGATAGGAATTTTACTACGAGAGATGAGGGTAGTACTAAAACTAATGACAGGAATTGTAGGTATTGTATGAACTGGAAAACAATTGGTAAATCATTAAAGAATGGCGACATGCGTAAGCGACTATTTATCTTGCTTGGGCTCGTTGTTGTGTACCGATTCCTTGCCCATATTCCTGTGCCGCTTGCCGATCCAACACAGCTAAAAGAGGTAATTGATAGTGTGATTGGCGGAACAAACTTCGGCGGGTTCCTTAACTTGCTTTCTGGTGGTGCAATTGCCCAGTTCTCAATTGTGCTCGTAGGTCTCAGCCCGTTTATTACGGCAAGCATTATTACACAGCTACTTACAAAGGCTATACCGAAACTTGAGGAACTCCACAAAGATGGAGAATCTGGCCGACGTAAGATTCAGCAGTGGACACGTATTATCGCACTTCCTTTGGCTATCGTTCAGTCAATCGCGTTTATTTATATCTTGAGGCAGTCTGTACTTGCTGGAGGCACAAGTGTTCTTGAACAGGCAACACTGCTAGAATGGGTGATCGCGGTAGGCGCTATGACCGCTGGATCAATGCTCCTTATGTGGCTTGGTGAAATCATGACAGAGCAGGGGGTCGGCAACGGTCTTTCGCTCCTTATCTTTGCTGGTATTATCAGCCAGATTCCTCAGTTTGGCCAGTTCTTCTTTGCAAGCTTATTCGGTACGACAGCAAGCCCTGTCGCTGATCCGCTAAACGTGTTTGGGTGGTTCACTCTTCCTGTTAGCTCATCTGCCTTGTTGATATTCCTTGCTATTGGACTAGCATCTCTCCTTGTGCTCTACTTCCTCGTAAAGATCAATGAGGCTCAACGAGTGGTAACAATCAACTATGCAAAGCGTGTGCAGGGCAACTCAAGCTATGGTGGCGTTAAAAGCATCTTACCTATGAAGATGATCGCAGCAGGTGTGATTCCAGTGATCTTTGCTGTCGCGTTCCTTAGCTTGCCATCGTTCATTGGTCAAGTATTGAAAGCAACCGGAAGCGAAGCCTACGCTGGACTCGCCAACAACTTGGTGACATGGTTCCAAGCACCCAACCCAGGGCAGTTTACCGGGCAGACATGGGAAGCATTTATTTATCCAGGCCTCTATTTTGTTCTCGTAATTGCCTTTACCTACTTCTACACAGGTATCGTGTTTAACGCAAACGAAATTGCAGAGAATCTGCAAAAGCAAGGTGGCTTCATTGAGGGTGTGCGACCCGGGCTCCAGACAGAGAAATATCTCTCTCGCACGATGAATCGTCTAATTCTATTCGGCTCATTGGTACTTGGTGTTATCGCCGTGCTGCCATACCTTGCAGAATATGTTCTCTACAGTTTCGGATATCAAGATACAAATGGAAACCTCGCAATTGGTGGTACGGGTATATTGATTGTCGTTTCTGTTGCGCTTGAAGCACTGCGACAAATCAATTCGCGTGCATTAATGGTAACGTACGACGATTATAAGTAAGTAGGCATAGAAGGGGGTAACGGTGGCACAGGGCCTTTCAATCAGACACAAACGACAATTGCATATTTTTGCCTGGGTATTTTGGACATTAGTACTCGGTACGCTGATCGCCGCAGGATGGTTCGCCTACCGCTACTTTGAGAGTGGTGAACTTCCTTCATTTGTTACCGCTAAAGCACTACAAGCCGATCCTAATGTTGATGAGACCGTCGTCACAAAGAAGCAGGTAAATGAGCATAAGGTGCCAAAAAATCAGCCGCGCTATATCTCTATTCCAATGCTTAAAGTTGACAAGACTCGCGTATTTGCTGCTGGCACTACAGCAAATAATCAGCTTGAAGCGCCAAAAAATATTGCCGATACCGTATGGTACAAAAAGAGCGCCTTACCAGGCTCTGGGTACGGTGCGATATTGATTGATGGACATAATGGTGGCGTTACACGGGATGGTGTGTTTGCAAAGCTTGGAACGCTTGGCGTCAATGCGCAGATTATGATTGAGCGAGGCGACGGCAAGGTCTTCACCTACAAAGTAGTTGAGAATCGAAGTATGCCGCTTGAGGAAGTAAATAAGACCGGTATGAAGATGATGATGCAATCAGCTGATGAAACCAAAGAAGGCCTTAATCTTATCACCTGTGACGGCAAGTGGGTGCCAAAGTACCAGCAGTTTGATCGACGTATTATGCTCCGCGCAGTCCGTATTGAATAGTACTTGTCGTCAGATATCTAGCTATGAAACGCTCCGGCCTATGCAGCCGGAGCGTTCCGAAGGAGCTACTTGTTGCTCCCACCCTTGGCCTTCTTGGAAGGCTTGCGTGAAGGCGAGGCTTTCGCCTCGGCCGAACTTGTTGGCGTGGGGTTCCTGTCGATGAAGTCGAACACCGAGATGGCATTCCTCCTGACATTTCCCCCTAGGCCTCGTCTGCCTCCATTGGAATTGCGACGCGGCATCGTTTCACCCCCTTAGCTTGCTCAACCTCGGAACAATTACTACTGTAGCACAGGTGACGTATCTTCATTAAACTTGACGCGTCGCTTCAATGCAGTACAATAGGATTATCAATAATGCTATTATTTTCATGCATTGGTAGAACCGCATGAAAATATCTTAAATAACGCTTGCGAACTGCATAGACTTCATGTATAATTGACTACTGTAATTTATGGCTAGTCAAAAAGAGGTTATCAAGATGCAAGGAACGGTGGTGGAAGCACTGCCTAATACTCAATTCAAGGT
>JASLCR010000051.1 GCA_030145955.1 Candidatus Saccharimonadales bacterium | reverse complement strand
GACTACGAAGAATTACCCCACACAATTGCTTCTATGGATCTTTGTCTGGCGGGTCCTTTTGGGGGGACTGAGCAGGGTAAATATGTCATCACTGGAAAAGCATATCAATTTTTGCATATGGAAAAACCGATAGTTATTGGTGAAAATAAAGAATCTCATACATTCAGTAATAGGCAGAATTGTCTTATTGTCAAACAAAATAACGTAAAATCACTCAGTAAAGCTATTGAGTGGGCTGCAACTCACAGGAAAGAATTGGCTGAAATAGGACTACGCGGGAAGATGCTCTATGATCAGAAATATTCTAATAAAATAGTGAGTGCAATGTTGGGTGATCTACTTCGATCGCTTGCGGCGAAGTGATGTAAATATTCGTGAATCAATACACAGCAGTAAGGCAAACATCACAAGTAAAAATACCACATAGAATGCTCGGTCAATGACGCTGACGGCAGCAATTGTGTCGATCGAAAGTTTATGAAGATGTTCGCTAATTACGAGGAAAGTCTCTCGAAAGCCAATAGCGCCCGGTGTAAGTGAGACGAAAAGTGATAAATTTGCTGCGGCCGTAAACACGATAGTTTGCCAGAGATGCGTTTGAGGCGCTACATGAGATATCTCAATAGTATACGCAAGGGCTGTAGTGAGAATGAGGAGGATTGCTCCAAAACCGATTAACCAAAAATTTCGGTCGTTAAGCCGCGCATTCTCAAAGAAATTCTTTCCCAATTTGGTGCGGCGAATCAAAACAACGAGCGGAATAAGTAATAGGCATCCTGCGACCAGGCCGACAAAAATAAGTGGTCGCCAGGTGGGCAATTCAACCGTCGCTGCGAGTATAAGAATAGCTAAATTAATACTGCCAAAAAAGAGATAAAATATCAGCGTCGCAACAATAAATCGACGTATTTCTACACCATATTTCTTCTTGAGATATGCGGCACGGAAGCCAGGGCCAGATTGTAGCGGGCCAAAGAAGTTAACAATCGAAGAGTATCCTGTGAGAAGAATATTATCTTTAAGAGGAGTTGAGCGTTTTACGTAGGAAAGTGAAAAATGAAGGATTAATGCATTGGCAACAATAGTAAGGGAGTACGCTATTGTCAGCAGTACAAGTAGCCATGGACTAAGGTTGAGAAGTGTATCGATAGTCTTTGGGTAAGTTGCAAGATACCAGGCGAATATAGCAAAGGTAGCGATGATAACAGTTACAACAAGTAGGAGGCGAAAGTACGCTGAGCGTAGTAGCCGAAACATTACTTTTTGTACTGCGCCTCTTTAATACGTTCGAGCTGATCCTCAAGTAAGATGCGATTGATTCTTAGTAGATCCGCAATCACAACAAGAGCGAACGATAAGAGTGAACCTACAAGCATTGCGCTACCAAAAATCAGAGATTGTAAGTGCCCGCGTGTTTGCCCTTCGAGTGCAAAAATAATAAATCGAATAAATGGAACCGCACTTGCGATAAACAAGATGACGCCAAGACTCACGAATAATACATATGGTCGAAACATCAAGTAGCTGCGTACAATAGCTGCACCAGACTTGAACATATGCTGCCAAATGTTTTTGAATAACCTCGACTCACGGGTTTTTTCGTTTGTCTCGACAGGAACACTTTCGATCTTAAGGCGCTTATGGCCAGCCTGGATGATGGTCTCCATACAGTAGCTAAATTCAGTAACGACATTAATTTTAATGAGCGCATTTTTCGAATAGGCTCTAAAACCGCTTGCAGCATCAGGCAAGTTTGTGCCGCCCGCTTGATTGACAACCCAGCTACCAAACCGTTGCATTAATTTTTTAAATCCAGAAAAGTGAGCAATTTTAGCAGTCTGTCGATCGCCAATGACAATATCGGCATTTCCGTCGACAATTGGCTTAACAAGATCCTTGATACGGTCCTGAGGATACTGGTTGTCGCCATCTGTGTTCACGACGATATCTGCGCCATGCTTGAGGGCATAATCTACCCCATCGCGGAAACTGCGAGCGAGCCCCATATTGCGACGATGGCGCACAAAGTGCTTAACGCCAAGTTTTTTGGCAACTTCAACGGTCTTATCACTTGAGCCGTCATCAATAACGAGCCATTCGACTTCGTCAACACCCGGTAGGGATTTTGGCATTGTCTTAAAGACAAGTGGAAGGGTTTTCTCCTCATTAAGGCATGGAATCTGAATAAAAACTTTCATATAACTAGTATAGCATCACCCATGGCAGAGTGGGTCTGTTGAGCTATTAGTGAACCATACAAGCACTTCTTCATGTTTTGTGACTGATGATAGGTTATATACGTCAAACCAGGTTGTTTGATAGTCGGGTTTGATCTTTGGCGTGCACACTATCGACTGCCAATGGGCTTGACTATGACTCATATTGGTGATGACCGGCAGCTGGAGCTCTCTTGCGATATATCGTTGAATCCAGTCGTTGCCATAAGGAATCTGTTGTGTGAGGGCCGGGATGTTCCTAGCTGTGACATTATATGATGCTGGCACGCCAACATGCCCATCCATATTGATGATGCCGCTACTCATTTGCTTATCGGTCAATAAAGTAACCGCCTGCATGGTCACTGATTCGCTGTAGTGCGAATAACTTGTTAGCATTGCTCCATAGATGAACGAGAACGATAAGATAGAGGCCGGAATGAGCGCTAGGAGATAGATGGTTATTTTCCGCCAAAGCTTTGTTGATTCAACAACTACTCCGCCAAGAAGAAGTATAAAGATAAACATTAGTCCAAATGTCGGCATCGTTCGCCATTCAATAATGGGAGTTTGTAGGATTGCCTGAGCTCCAAGCAGAGAGGCTGCAAGTATTAAAGGGCTGAGGATGAAAATAATTACCTTGAGCCAGCGAGTGATACGCGTTGTTTTGTGTTGACGTAAAATGCGATAGATGACAGTAACTGCACCACACATAGCTAGCAAGGTTGCTGGTACGAAGAACCATGTGAGGTGACTATGAAAAAACTCACCAGAATACAGAAGAGATTCCTTGTAATGTCGCAGGACTGTCTGGATGCCTTCGGATGAAAACGATACGATATTGCCGCGAGCAGCAGATGGCGTCTGTGTAAGGTGGAGGAGGCTGAGAGAAAAGTAATAACTTACAAGAGCAATGATGAAACAAAAAAACTGACACAAGAGCTGAGCGATACTAGTTGCAACAACGTGGCGATTAGTAAATTGGGCGACATAACGGAGGATAGCAACGATGAGGAATACTACAGCCATTGGCTGATATAAAAATAGCGAGGCGAGTAAAAAGAGGAAGCTTTTGATGATGCCGGATGACGATACAGGTGCGATAGATGCACCGATAACCGCAAAACAGTATCCGAGAATCATAAAGAGCGAATCGTAACGATACGAAAGGTTCGCCAGAAGATAAGGATTGAGGATAATCGGTGACCATATAACTATATGTCGTAGTGTGGTGTGGGAGTAAAACTTTGTAACGATAACGTATAGCGTTGCAGCAAAGACTGGGATGCAAAGTAGCTGTCCGAGTTGTCCGATATCATTGATGTGGGAGCCAAATAGGGTAATAAAACGCATTAATAATTCGCCAAGTGGTCTGCCAAGGATAGACCATGAGTAAAAGCCTCCACTATGTCGTGAATAATCATCGGCAAAATAGACGTTTGCAAGTAGAATTGGATAAACAAATAAGGCTGCTAAAAGCATTGAAATGAGGAAAACATTCCGGCGCCGTAGTGCCGCGTCAAAAATGGGAGTGATGGCATCTCTCATTAAGATCTGCCGATTCCGATGTAACGGTTCTGGGTAAGGGAGTCGAACATATTTACTGCATCGACTACGACTTGGCCTTTCACTACTTCGTCAATGGTCTTAAAATTGGACCAATCGGTTGTGATAACGATCGCATCAATGTCTTGAATAGAGTCTACAAACTCGTCCACAAGTGCAATTGATGGAGTAAGCTCTGGACGTGCTTCATCATTTGCCTCTGGGTCGTATGCCGTCACCGACGCTCCATATTTGGCGAGTAGATTTGCGATGGCAATCCCTGGCGACTTGCGTACATCACTAGTGCCGGACTTGAAAGCAAGTCCGAGCACGGCAACTTTCTTGCCTTTTAGCTCTCCAATCGCGTCTTTCAACTTCTCGACTACATAGCCTGGCATTGATTGGTTGAGGTCTTGAGCGGCTTGCATGATTTCAAGGTTGACGCCGTATTCGAGTCCGCTCGATATCAAGCCGCTGACGTCCTTTGGAAAACACCCGCCCCCATAGCCACGTCCGGCATTTAGAAAAGATCGGCCGATGCGTTTGTCGGCTCCAACGGCATCCATAACTTCGATGACGTCGGCGTCTACCTGATCGGCAAGGACGGCGATGGAATTGGCGAACGAAATCTTGAGTGCTAGGAAGGCATTGGACGTTACTTTAATCAACTCGGCACTATTGAGACTGGTTGCAATATAGAGATTCTTGCGCGATGAAGGCTCGATATTGCCGATACGAGCAATCTGATCACGGGAGTCCTCAAGTTTTCGGTAAAGGGAAAGTACTTGATTGACTGCTGCTGTATCTCTTCCTCCAGCAACAACTCGATCGAAATATAGTGTATCGTGTATCGCGGTACCTTCGCGTAGAAACTCGGGGTTTGAGACATACGATATATTTTTGCCAAGTTTTTCAAAAAGCGTTTCGATTTTTTGTCCAGTGCCAACAGGAACAGTGCTTTTCTGTACATAAATAGAGCCTGGTTGCAGATATTTTGCGGCTTCCTCTGCTGCTGAAAATACATAGGTAAGGTTTGAGCTCCCATCAGGATTGTCTGGTGTTCCAACACAACTAAAGACGACACTACTGTCTGCGACACTGTCTTCATAAGAGTTGGTTGGGATCAGAGAACCTTCTTCAATAGCTGTCTGAATAATAGGGTCGATGCCATTCTCAAAAAACCACGATCGACCACTCTTGATTGCGTTAAGTCGTTCTTCGTTTGGTTCAATGACGTATACCTTGTAGTCGGCATGTGCAAATAATGCGGCGGTGGTGAGGCCGACATAGCCGGCACCAAGTACGGTAATGGTTGAAGTATTCATAGTGTCTATTATATCCTAGTAGTCCTCAGGATTTTTTACTTGCCAGTTCCAGGTACCCGGCACATCTATAGCCTGTGCCTCCGGTGATGAACATGTTCATTCTTAAAGAGATGTTCCCAATTCAGAGGTACTGCCCGTAGCCTGATTTTTTGAGCGATTCTGCTAGTTCAGAGAGCTGGCTATCACTAATGAAGCCGGACTGCTGGGCGGTTTTTTCAGGGCTGCCGATGATTTGGCCGGTGCGGTTTTGTAGCACTCGTACGTAGTCGGTGGCATCGGATAGGCTTGCGATAGTTCCGGTATCAAGCCATACGTCACCGTCATCAAGGGTGGTGACTTGGAGTTTGCCACGCTTTAAGTATTCTTCGTTAACTGTAGTAATCTCGAGCTCACCACGCTCGGATGGTGCAATATTTTTTGCAATTTCAATTACGTCGTTGTCGTAGAAGTAGAGACCAACCACTGCATAGTTAGACTTTGGTGCCGAAGGCTTCTCCTCAATCGATACCGCTTTCATATTGTCATCAAATTCCACAACCCCATAGCGCTCCGGGTCAGATACGCGGTACGCGAAGACAATGCCACCCTCTGGGTCGGTACACTGCTTAAGCGACTCGTCAAGCTCGGCACCATGGAAAATATTGTCGCCCAAAACTAACGCAACTTTGTCGTTACCAATAAATTCTTCACCAATAAGGAACGCCTGAGCAAGTCCATCGGGGGAAGGCTGAACTTCGTATGAAAGTGAAATACCCCACTGCGAACCATCACCAAGAAGACGCTGGAACTGTGCTTGATCCTCTGGGGTGGTGATGATAAGGATTTCACTAATACCGGCTTGCATCAGCGTTGTCAGTGGATAGTACACCATTGGTTTGTCATAAATTGGCATCAGCTGCTTGGAGATACCCTTTGTAATTGGCCACAGACGTGTACCAGACCCACCGGCTAATATAATCCCTTTCATATACTTCCTCTTTCTCCACACTATTTGAAATCTAGTGTCAATATAATACCAATTTTTTCTCGGTGTAGCCACTGTGACAGTCCTCTTAGTAGATGGTATAATAAAGAGCAACGCAAAAAATATGGAGTGATATTAGAGGAGATTATGAATTTTCGCGAATATGGTGAGATGGAGAGGCGCGAGCGAAATTACTGGTGGCATGTCGGAAGATTGAGGATTATTGAAAAAGAGTGCAGGCGTCAGACAAAGTCGAAACGTGCTCCACTTAAGATTCTTAATATCGGCTGCGGAACTGGCGGTACGATACGCATGCTTGAGCAATTTGGCACCGTTTATAATGTCGATGTTTCAGATGAGGCGCTGCGGCTAATGAAAAAGAATGGATTCAAAAATCTATATAAGGTAGACGGGATTGATTTGCCGTTTGAGAAAAATTCTTTCGACCTCGTGGCGGCGTTTGACGTACTAGAGCACATTGAAGATGATCAGGCTGCCCTCAAGGAATGGTATCGTGTTCTCAAACGAGGGGGTAAGGTTATGATCACAGTACCGGCATATAGCTGGTTATGGTCGGGACACGATGTGTCGCTTCATCACTTTCGTCGATATACAACTGGCAGACTTCGTGAAAAACTTAAGAATGCTAAGTTCTCAATCAATAAAGCAACATATGCCATTGCGTTTTCACTTCCTCTCGTTGCCGGGTTCCGGCTCCTACACAAAATGCGAGGAGCAGCGATGGACTCAGAAACTTCATACGTCGATTTACGCGCACCGGTAAATACACTCTTCACAAAGATGCTCTTTGCAGAAGCGAGCCTCCACGGCATTACCAGGCTGCCAGCTGGTACATCAGTTATGACTGTTGGCGAGAAGAAGTAAAGAGATCGAAATTACTCTGCAAGGTAGGCGCGCAGAGCTTCTTGCCAGTCTCTGGGGGTAAAACCAGTCGCTTCAATTTTAGAAAGATCGAGAGTACTTTGTAGGGGTCGTGGTGCAATACCGTCTTTACCTTGGTAGTATTCTGCAGTAGAGATGCCTGTCACATCACGACGATCTTTTCCTAGCAGTTCGTACACATCGGCTGCAATATCTGACCAGCTTGCTGAGTTGCCGCTATTTGTGAGGTTGTATGTACCGTATGGGGCCTTAGAGTCGATAAGGTGCTTGATGCCTTTTGCGAGGTCTGCTGTAAACGTAAGGCGGCCAATTTGATCGTTGACGACACTTGGCTTGACCCCTTTTTCGGCTAGACTTTTCATGGTTAGTACGAAGTTTTTACCTTCACCGATAACCCAGCTAGTGCGAACGATGTAGTGATGTGGCAAGGTAGAGACAACAAGGTCACTAGCGGCTTTGGTTTGAGCGTAGACGCCGAGTGGGGCAAAACCTTCAAGCTCATCGTGAATCTTTTGCGCGCCGTCAAACACATAGTCGCTCGAGATGTGCACGAGTGTCATGTCGTGAGATAGACAGACCCGGGCAAGATTGGCAACCGCCAATCCGTTGACCGCCCAGGCGGCACGGCGGCCTTCATCGGTTTCGGCGCCATCGACATTGGTGTAGGCGGCAGCGTTGAGGATGGTAGTAATACCGGACCAGTCAAAGTTATTGACCGATTCCACATTGGTGATGTCGAGTTCTTTGATGTCGGCTGATCTAGTATCCGGATATAGTGCGCGTAGTGCTGTACCAAGTTGGCCATTGGCGCCGACAATAAAAATTTCTGAATCGTTCATTTACACCTCCATGGGTATTACATCTTTGAGCAGCGGATGACCAGCGTCTTTTTCGGAAACGATAGCCTGTTCTTTTGCGATAGGCCAGCTGATGCCGACTGCTGGGTCAAAGAGATTGACGAAGGTGTATTTGGCATCGGGTGACCAGTGAGCGTTGACCAGGTAAGTGTAGGTCACGTTATCTTCAAGCGTCTGATAGCCATTGGCGACGCCGCGTGGTACAAAAATGGCTGTACCGGGATTGATTTCACTTGAGAAAGTTGTACCAAAACTGGCACCCTTGCGCAAATCGACCCATGCACCAAATACACTGCCATTTGCCATCGAAATAAACTTTTCCCATGGTTCGGCATGAAGGCCGCGTGTAGCGCCAGCTTTGTCATTGAAGCTGAAGTTATTTTGTACAATCTCAAAATTCGGCAGTCCAAGCGCTTCCATCTTTTCTTTTTGGTAGTTTTCCTTAAACCAACCACGGTTGTCACCATGGACGGGAAGTTTGACGATATATAGGCCTGGAATTGGCGATTCGCTGACAGTTAGCTCATTGTAGGTTGATGGGTCAAAGTTTGTCATTTATTGTCCTTGTGCAGTATATTTAGCCTCAACCTCGGCCTTTTGTTTTTCCCACCAGGCACGGTTTTCGGTGTACCAAGTGATGGTCTGCTTGAGACCTTCTGTCATGCCGTTTTGATCGGTATATCGTGGTTGCCAGTTGAGCTCGCGGCGAAGCTTTGATGAGTCCATAGCGTAGCGCATGTCGTGTCCCGGGCGGTCATTGACGTGTTCGTACCAGTCTTTGCCTTTGTTCATGAGTTCACAGATCATTTCGATGACGGCTTTATTATTAACATGGTCGTTATCAGCCCCAATGATGTACGTGTCGCCAAGTTTACCTTTTTCCAGGATCAGGTGGACGGCTGAATTGTGGTCATCGACATGAATCCAGTCACGAACTTGCTCGCCAGTGCCATACAACTTTGGTTTTATATCACTCAAGATGTTGGTGATTTGGCGTGGGATGAACTTCTCGATGTGCTGATACGGACCGTAGTTGTTGGAGCAATTTGAAATTGTGGCCTTGATACCAAAGCTGCGAATCCAAGCGCGAACCAAGTGGTCGGAGCCAGCCTTGGTAGAAGAGTAGGGGCTTGAAGGATTATAAGGAGTATCTTCAGTGAAGCGATTTGGATTATCGAGTTCAAGATCTCCAAAGACTTCATCGGTCGAGACGTGATGGAGGCGTTTATCATGACGGCGAATTGCCTCAAGAATAGTGTAAGTACCAATAATATTCGTTTCAACAAACGGCCATGGATCACGCAGGGAGTTGTCGTTATGACTTTCGGCTGCAAAGTGAACAACGATATCATTTTCTGCTACCAACTTATCCATTAGTTCATGATCACATATATCACCAGTCACAAAGTTAATCTGGTCCAGGATATTGGCAAGATTATCAGGGTTACCTGCATACGTAAGTTTATCTATAACAGTTATATCGTATTCCGGGTGATGTTTGAGGGTATAGTGCACAAAGTTCGCCCCGATGAACCCTGCGCCGCCCGTTACTAGCATTTTAGTCATAATGATAGTATAGCTGCCAGAAGCACACTTCGTCTATTGTGAAAAAGGGTAGAATAGATTTATGTGAAAAGCACAACACACTATCTGTTAGTAATTTGATATGCAATAATAAGCTACACATGAAACCGCTTGTTGTTTTGAAACATCTTGCCGCACATAAAGCTGCAATTCCCGTTGCTGGAGTACTCATTGGCGCAGCTGTTTTTATTGCCACATTCGGGGTAGCTATTCTCAATCCCTTCTATACAACCTGGTTAATCCACGCGGGAGACCTCACGGTCAACTACTATGGGTGGGAGTTTTATAGAGCATCTGCACTGCAGTTCCCGCTTGGTGTTATTGGTAATTTGTCGCACTTTATGCCAACTTCGATTGTGTATACAGATTCACTGCCACTCGTTGCTCTGCCCTTACGGTTATTATCCTTTATGCTTCCGCAGGCACCTTTTCAATATTTTGGAATTTATGGACTGATCTGTTTTATGTTGCAGGGTCTGTTTGGTGGTTTAATAATTAAAAAATATACCGCAAACTTCTTGATTGGGATCTCAACGGTCATTCTGGTAGTGGTTAGTCAGCCACTTATTGCTCGTATGTTTGGACATACGGCACTTGCGTCACAATGGCTGGTGCTTGCCTGTATATACCTCATTGTTTCCTCGCGGGCACTGAGAATTCGAACGGTTGCGATGTGGTGGATTATTATCCTCGGCCTTACGCCTTTAATTCATGCGTATTACTTACCTATGGTTGGTGTACTATTTCTCTCTTATTGCTTTATTGGTAAGGAAAAGTTGTGGCATAAGGCGGCTATATTTTTTATCGGTGCCGGAGTATCTATCGTAACGTTCTGGCTAGCTGGAGGGTTTGTGCTCCATGGAGGTGAGTCTTCCTCGCCACTCGATCTTTACACGGCTGATCTAAATACGCTCTACAATGCAAGTCAGTACTCAAGCATACTTCCAAGCTTCGCAATGTCACCAGGGGCGTATGAGGGGATTGCGTATCTTGGGTTGGGTGCAATTTTGATAATTATTGCGGGAGGTATCGTATGGGCAGTAAGTTACTTTACAAAGAAAAAAATTCTAAAGCCTGTCTCGCTTCAATATAGACTTGCGGCTCTTCCGGTCTTGGCTTTGTTCATTTACTCTCTTGGTCCAACGATACGTCTTAACGGTAATCAGTTGATGGCAATTGAAATTCCGCATAGACTTGAAGGTGTCTTGTCTATTTTTCGAGCCTCAGGACGTTTTTCGTGGGTGCTGTTCTATGTGTTGATATTGGTAGCCTGTATAAGTATAGCTCGGGCATGCGTCAATAGAAGGAAAGAAGTAGTTATCGCAGGAACTATGGTGATCACTCTGGCGGCTATTTTGCAAATCGTGGATATTACTGGCTCATTGGGCTATCAGCAAAAAAGGGATACATACTACCAATCACACTTTGAGCCTGATTATTTTGCTTTACACCCATCAGATGAGGCGCTGTTTAACGGCAAGAAGTACGTAGCATTTCTCGATCCAGTAACTATGCCAAACGGCTTTTATGCGATTGCGGGAGCTGCACTGCGACACGATATGGTTGTGAGCGATCTCTACGCCGCAAGAAAGGATGTTAAGGCGAATATTGACCTTGCGCTTCGTTTCAGAGCCGAGATTCAAGACGGCCAGGCAGATCCGGATGTGGTGTATGTAGCCACAAGTGAAACAACCGCCAAAGAGCTTGAGCGAAGCGTCGAGATATTTGGCTACACCACAAAGAAACTTTCGTATAAATCTATCCCTACTTTGGCTAAACCGGATGGAACGATTTGGTTGATTACAAAAGTACGGTAAAATAGTAACTATGATTACAGTTATTATCGCTGGTGGCTCAGGTACACGCTTGTGGCCACTTTCAACTTCAGACTATCCAAAACATCTACTTAATCTAACTGGTGAACGTACTATGCTTCAGCAAGCCTATGACAGGGCAACGAATCTGGGAGATATTGTATATGTTGTCACCGAAGCGAGTCATTCGAGTCATGTACGCGAGCAGCTTTCTGAGCTGAGCGAAGATCATTTTATTATCGAGCCGGGGCGTCGCGGAACAGCACATTGTATCGTAATGGCGCTTGACGTGATCGCACGAAAGCATGATAAAGATGAGCCCGTTGCATTTATCCACTCGGACCACCATGTTCGTGATGTAATGGGCTTTGCGCGATCATTTAGCCATGCCGCAAGGATATCTGGTGAGTATAACGAGATTACTCTTATCGGTATTGAGCCTACTTATCCCGCAACGGGATTCGGATACATTGAACGAGACGGCGTGATAGACGCGGATAGCGGCGTTTATAATGTGGAATCATTCAAAGAAAAACCCGACTACGACACAGCAAAAGCATATGTTGATTCGGGGAATTATTTATGGAATTGTGGCTACTTTGTAGGATCGGTAAATACTTTCTTAAACGAAATGAACCAAAGTGCGCCAGATCTTGAGGCAAGCTTCGTGACACTTTCTGCCATTAGCGATGTCAATTCTCAAGAATATAAAGATGCTTACTTAGCGCTCGACAATCAGGTAATTGACATTGCTTTGATTGAAAAGGCGAAAAGTCTTGCTGTGGTGTCGGCGACGTTTGACTGGATGGACGTTGGTTCATTTAAAGATCTCCATGAAGCGGTATTGACTGATGAAATTGGAAATTATGTTGCCGGAGATAATATCTATGCGCTTGATGTTGAGAATGTGTTTGTACGCAATGAAGAGCCATCGAAGCCGGTAGCGGTTATAGGTCTTGATAATGTCGTCGTCGTCAATACGCCTGCAGGAATACTTGTTGCTCGAAAAGACGTAAGTCATCGAGCTGGCGAAGTTGCGAAAAAAATACAAACCACTGGCTGATAACAGGGTGGCATAATTCGTTGTAATTTTGTATTTTTAGTAAATTTCTAAAATTCTATAGACTTTTACGACAAATGGGTGTGTAATGGTACTAGCTTATTGAAAGCCTAAGACGAAAGGATTTTCTATGTGCGGTATCGTTGGATATATTGGCAATAAGGCAGCTCAGGAAGTGCTACTCACCGGGTTGAGGCGACTCGAATATCGTGGCTATGACAGTGCTGGTGTAGTAACTCTTACGGCTAAGGGTCGCGCGACGCAGCTTCGTGCAGTCGGTAAAGTAGCAGAGCTTGAAGCAAAGGTGGCCTCGCACAAAACCAACGATACCGTAGGTATTGGTCATACGCGCTGGGCAACACATGGTAATCCTTCGAAGCGCAATGCTCACCCGCACGGAGTAGGAAATGTCTTTCTTGTACATAATGGCATTATTGAAAATTACCAGGATATAAAAGTGATGTTGAGAAAGCATGACTATGACTTTAAGAGTGATACTGATAGTGAAGTGTTGGCAGCATTGATTGATGAATTTTATCAACGCAAAGACGTCAAGCTAGAAAATGCCGTTGTACAAGCGCTTAATTTGGTGAAGGGGACGTATGGTATTGCAGTCATCTCACCTAAAGAACCGGGAAAAATTGTTGTAGCCAGGAAAGGTAGCCCACTTATCATCGGTGTTGGTGCAGACGAAACAATTATTGCTAGTGATGCATCGGCGCTCGTGGGACGTACTCGGGAAGCTATTTATCTTCACGATGGAGAGATGGCAGTTTGTACAGCTGATAGTGTTGACGTGATGGATCTTGCTTCACAGCCTGTCTCTGCAAAGGTTGAGACAATTGGGATTGATATGGCTGCAATCCAAAAGCAAGGGTATGAGCATTTCCTGTTAAAAGAAATCATGGAACAGCCAAGTACGTTGCGTTCAACACTGAATGGTCGGGTAATTCCCGAAGAACACAAGGCAAAGCTCGGTGGACTCAACTTAACAGATGAGCAGCTACGTAAAATTGAACATGTTATTATTATTGGTTGCGGTACGGCATATTATGCTGGATTGCTTGCTGCGTATTATCTAGAACAGCTTGTTGATGGACTGACGGTTGAGGTGCAGGTTGCCTCCGAGTTTCGTTATCGCTCTTTCCATCTTCCGAAACACACGGTGGCGCTTATTGTATCGCAGTCGGGCGAAACAGCTGATACCTTGGCGTGTTTGCGTGAAATTAAACGTCGAGGTGTGCCTTGTCTAGGTGTCATTAATGCGGTTGGCTCGACAATCGCTCGCGAAGTTGATGGCGGGGTTTATGTACACGCTGGTCCTGAAATTTCGGTTGCTTCAACTAAGGCCTTTACTTCGCAAGTCTCTGCTATGACAATATTTGGTGTACAGCTAGCGCAGGGCAAAGGTGCTGGGCTTCGAGATCTTGATCGGTATATTGACGAACTCTCTCTGCTGCCGGATGAAATTGAACGCGTGTTAAAGGAGAAAGACCCAGAGATAAAAAAGATTGCCAAGCGGTACGCAACGTATGATCATGCTCTGTTTCTTGGTCGTGATACGCTCTATCCAGTGGCGCTTGAAGGCGCGCTCAAGTTAAAGGAGATTAGCTACATTCACGCTGAAGGCTACGCTACCGGTGAGCTGAAACACGGACCAATTGCCTTAGTTGACGACCATTTTTTCGAAGTCATGCTACTGCAGGATAACTGGCTCTACGATAAGTCGATCAGTGGGCTGCACGAAGTGAAGGCTCGTGGCGGGCATATCATAGCGATTACAAATAGCACGAAGACGATTGATGCTGAAACGGTCATCCGAATCAAGACAAAACTCGACTTACTTGCACCACTCGTTATGAATGTTGCACAGCAACTCCTCGCTTACTACGTGGCCATAGAAAAAGGTAATGATGTGGATCAGCCACGTAATCTTGCCAAGAGCGTAACCGTTGAATAGCTATTTCGCCTGACTGATTACAATCTTTCGCATTTTAGTGATAAATAGTGATTTATCGAAGCGCTTAGCTTTGCGGCGAAGTGTGCCGGGCAGGTAGGTTTTTTCTTCAAGTTTTTGAATCGCATGAGCAACGTCATTAATAGTCTGCTCTTTGAATAGCACTCCGCTTTCACTATCAACGATATCAAGCACACCACCTTTACCGTAGGCAACAACCGGTGTACCGCCCGCAAGTGCTTGCACTGGTACAATACCGAAGTCTTCTTCAGAGGGGAAAATAAATCCTTTGGCATGATTGAGCGCATCTTCAACTGCCGTATCGGACGCATTACCAAATCGATCGGTAAAAAATTCCACGGTAGGCCCTGCCATGGCAACAAGTTTTTCATGCTCGCTACCATTACCGTAGACTTTTAATTTAATGCCAAGTTTTGTGGCGGCACCAACGGCGAGATCAATGCGCTTATAAGGCACTTGTCGCCCGAGCGCAACATAAAAGTCACTACGTTCACGTGCTGGAGTAAACCGGGACACTTCAACCGATGGATGCACGACAGTACTTGGTCGATTGTAGTATTTCTTGATGCGGTTTTGGACTTCGGTTGAGTTTGCGATAAATACATCGACATCTTGGGCTGCTTTGTAGTCCGCCTTTTTTAGCGATGGTACAAGCAGGGGCATGGCTAGACGTATCAGCCAGTTGAGCTTACCAAAGCCTGGATCTTTCTTATATTCCTCGTAGTGGCTCCAATAGTAGCGAATTGGTGTGTGGCAGTAGCAAATGTGCACTTGGTCTTCACGAGTTTTTCGCACCTGCTTACTCTCTGCGCTGGAACTTGAAATGATGATATCAAACGCAGACAGATCCAGCTTCTGAAATGCCTTTACGCGAAGCATAGGAAAAAATTTATGAAGCTTCTTGAGCGGGCCAGGGAGACTTTGCAGATACGTGGTGCGAACATCATATTTATTGAATGCCGGCATCTTCTCGGGTATATATGTCGAGGTATAGATAGGTGAGCCAGGGAATGCTTCCAGTAAGGCAAGTGCCACATCTTCTGCACCACCCATGTTGGTGAGCCAATCATGAACAATAGCAATTTTCGGCTTTGTCGGCATTAGCGTGCTCCGGTGCGGCGGATTACGACGGCAAGCGTCTTGAACAGAATCTTAATATCCATCCAGAAGCTCCAGTTTTGTACGTAGTAGAGTTCCAACTGAACACGTTGTTCGGTAGTGAGATCGTTACGCCCAGAAACTTGCCATAAGCCAGTGACACCGCTCTTTACGCTTAGTAGTAGAGCACCGTGGGTCTTGGTGAACTTTGCATCAAGCTCTGACTTTGGAATTGGTCGCGGCCCCACAAGGCTTAGGTCGCCACGCAGAACATTGAAAAGCTGGGGAAGTTCATCGAGCGATGAGTCACGCAGAAAACGGCCAAACGGTGTGATGCGAGGATCATTCTTTACCTTAAAGTCTCTTTTGTACTCTTCGACCAAGTCTTCCCGACCCATTTCCTTGAATTCATCGATTGCGCTCTTTTTGCCATACTTTCGTCCCATGCTGCGGAACTTAAAGACGCCGACAGGTTTTGAATACTGGCTTAAACGGCGGCTGACATAGAAAGGCGGGCCAGGGTTAAAAATAAGCTGAAGCAGGAGAATCAAAAGCAAAATTGGTGATAGTAGGATAACTAAGATCGTTGTTACGATAATATCGAAAACCCGTTTTGCAATAGCACCCCAGCCAATGAGCGGCGTCTGAGATACGGAAATAATAGGGTAACCAAGAAACACATCAACCGTATTCTTGCCAGCATAAAACTCTGGCTCGCCCGGAATAAAGCTGTAGGCAATATGGCCGGTTTGGGCTGCGTTGAGAATTTGCTGATTGCGCTCACTAGAGTCGTAGAGATCGGTTTGGATGATCGCCGAGATACGAAGTTGTTTTAATTCTCGAGCTGCCCCCTCAAAATCTTTAAACTGTGTAATACCAAGATTGCCTGGCACGACACTTTTTGGTCCGGCAATTGCCACAACATGGAAGCCGCTCTCTTTTGTGTTTGAAAGACTACGAGCAATGTCGTAGGTGGCATCGGAGTTGCCAACAATAAGCAGGCGGCTTGTGCCCTTTCCAAGTTTGAAGAAGAATCCACGCATAAAGCGGAGTATCTCGCGTTCGAGAATAAGAAATACAAAAGAACCAACCAATACGTACACTGTCATGAGTCGAGCTGGAAAGATATGTTCATTGGCAACATATTCCCAACCGATAACAAGAAGAACACCAACGAAAGAACCGATAGCAATTTTGCTCCACTCAACTAATCGGCGATTGTAAGTGAGCGAATGGTAGGCGCCAAGTACGGCGAGTACAAGCAGCCAAACCGGTACGATGGCAAAGACGGCCATCAGGAAGGTGCTGTCATCGCGTGGAGTTAGCAAATTACGATCATCAAGTGAGACACGCAGTACGTATGCCACGGTAAAAGAGAGCACGAGAGTGATGAAGTCGGCAAAGAGGAGAATGAGGCTATAGAATTTGGTGTTTTTACTTAACATGAGTAATGGTACTCATTATAGCGCAATGAAGCGGGAGAAAAAACAAACTCCGTGTACAATAGAGCATATGGTAGAACAAGCACGTGCAACCAAGAAGCAACAGCTGCTACTTGAGTTTGTTGATGGGTTTATTAAAGAGCATGACTACGGTCCCAGTTACCGCGAAATTATGACTGCACTTGGCTATAAGTCGGTATCAACAGTTGCCGTGCACGTTGAAGCACTGATTACTAAAGGTTTTTTAGAGCGAAGCGACAATTCAGCACGCTCGTTGAATGTGGTTGGTCGTGCAGAGAACGCGCTGAGCCAAGAGGTAAAAAACGATACGCTGCCGCAACTAATCTCAAAGAAGACTGATGAGCTTTTAGTGAGTGGCAACATTGAAGATGCTAAGATACTTACTCGTTCACTACAAATCTTGGGGTATGACAAGGAAGCTGATTCTTATATGGTAAAGATCAAGGAGAAGGCTTCGGGTGCGGATGCTTAAGAGCTGGATAGTAAAACACAAGAAACCGATTCTTCTTAGCTTTGCTGGGATTCTTGTGCTGATTATCGTAGTTCAGGTTATATACCCGGCCAACCAGCTCTTACCTTCTGCGGCGATTGATAGCCTAAAACTTGGCGGGCTTTCTAAAGCGGATGCAGTTAAGAAGCTCGATGAGCTCTATAGCAAGCAAGTGATAGACTTGGCACTAAACGACGACAAGAAGGTAGTAACACAGTTCAAGCCATCAGATATTGGACTTTCTGCGCATAGCTCAGACCGTGTTGCTTCCTATGACTACCCGCTGCTGCTCCGTCTTATTCCAACTTCTCTGTTATGGTACTCTCCTGAACGATCGCTCAAACCAGTGCGTTACGACCGTAGTGAAGAGGCGGCAAAACGATTTATTACCAAGCAGTTTGGCGACGCGTGTATTATTACCCCACAGAATGCGACGATTAAGGTGAAGG
>JASLCR010000047.1 GCA_030145955.1 Candidatus Saccharimonadales bacterium | reverse complement strand
CGGCAAAATCGACACCGATACCAAAGACGTTAAAGTTGAAGAGAAAACAGCGTCAGCAAAACGCCCACTCAGCAGTCGGCAAAGTACAAAAAAGCGCGGACGCAAGTCGAGCAAAAAAGGAGGCAAATAATGCGTTTCTTATTGTTTGAGCACTACCGCACCGCCACCGAATCACTACGCCGTACACGTATGCGTACTTTTCTAACCATTCTTGGCATCGCAATTGGCATCGCCAGCATCACTATCATCCTCGCACTTTCAAGCGGCGTCACCAATATGCTCCACGAGCAGACCAAGGCAATCGGAAAAGATATTGCCCTCATACGCCCAGCCGCGAAGCCGACAAATCTTATTGATCTTGGTAATCCGACACCGACAACAAGTTTTGCGACCAGCCCAATTACTGAACGTGATCTTCAGATGGTCAGCGAAACACCCGGAGTAAAGGCAGTCGCACCGCTTATGACCCTAAGCGGCAGCGTCCATACCGCTGATGAACGTCCTAAGCAAAGCACAATTCTTGCAACCACACCAAAATTTAGCGATATTACCGGCCTTACCCTCAAAGAGGGCCAGTTTATCGATTCCGTTACGTTAGAAAATACCGCCATACTCGGCGAGCAACTTGCCATCAATCTGTTTGGCACCAATCAAGCAGTCGGCAAGACTCTTATTATCAAGGGGCAGCGCTTTACCTGCATCGGTGTCGCAAAGCGCCAGAATACTCCGATCAACTACAATAATGTCGACCTTGATAATAGCGTCATTATCAGTTTTGAAAGTGGTAAACTCTTCAATCAAGGAGTCGCACAAATTCAGCAAATTAATGTGCAAATGCAAAGCGATGCCAATGCAAAGAACGTCAGCAAAGCTATAGCAAAGATGCTCGAGATGAATCATGACGGCGAGCAAGATACCACAATTCTTACCGGCAACAACGTTGCCAAGCCAACCAGCCGACAGTTTACCTCAATTCAACTAATGATGACTTTCATTGCTGGCGTTTCGCTGCTCGTTGGCGGTATCGGCATCATGAATATCATGCTTGTCAGCGTCGCAGAGCGCACCCGCGAAATCGGCCTCCGAAAAGCTGTCGGTGCCAGCAATGCTTCAATCATTATCCAATTCATGATCGAAGCACTTATTACTAGCCTGCTTGGCGGCTTGCTTGGCTATGCAAGCGGCTACCTTCTCGCCTATATCATCAGCATGTTCCTACCGTATGATCCTGCATTTACGTGGGATATCGCCGTGCTTGCGGCTTCACTCTCAATTGGCATCGGTGTTATTTTCGGGCTCTACCCCGCTATTCGTGCCGCCCGTAAAAACCCTATCGAATCACTACGAAGACTTCACTAGAACTACTAATTAGAACAATGAAACGGCAAGACCTGTAGAGCTAGCGATCTAGCTCTACTTTTAGCTTCTCAACCAGTGGCACTGGCGTTGGATTCACTCCGTTTAAGATACCAAGATAAATCGTCACGAAGTCACCGAGCGCAAACGTATACACCAATTGTTCTAAGATAGTGTCACCCTTTGGCTCCACTACGATTGGTGCCGGGCGCATACCGCTAAGCAGTCGCTCGCTCACTTCAAAGCGTTTCTGTACACGCTCGTGCTCAAGATTTGAGCGAATCTCAACCACCGCAAACGGTTTCTCTACCGGGTGTGAACTCCAGCCAATAAATTCATTGTGGTTAAACTCCGGATACTGATTTACCCACGCGGTATTTTTAGCATTCTCATTGCAACCAATTTTCCACTTGTTTGCAGCGGGAAAAAGCTTTGGCCCGGCATAGAAGACCGGAGTCTTACCGGCAAGCTGCAATGCAAGTTGTTTTGCAAGATTATCAGTCAACGGCGCCTCAACCTTCCACTGCTCAACTTCTTGACGTAGCCACTCACCCACTCGGCTAAGTTCCGATAGATCAGCTACTGCAATATCTAGGTCCTTAATGATCTGCGCAAATGCATTCACGAAGTAAAATGTTGCCATACGTGGCTGAATTCCCTCTGGAAATAGAAAAAGTGGATACTGTTTCTCGCGTGCACGATCGGCCAGTTTACCACCGGCCGTAATCACGGCAATTTGTGCTCCACACGCCTCAGCTTCACTCAATGCCGACAGTGTCTCTTCAGTATTGCCCGAGTAGCTACTTGCAATTACCAATGTTGACTCTCCAACATACGCAGGTAGTGTATAGCCTCGCACTATTTCAAAAGGTATTTTGAGTCCAGGCCACGTTCCAATAATTACCGCAGGGAGCGCAGAACCACCCATACCAGTCCACACAATATTCGTGATCTCACGGCTTGGTGTAAACGATGCATCAAACTGCTGGCTAAAATATTTCCATTGATCCCCTGCTACTCCAAGCGCATTTTCCGGGTCACGTTGGCGAGTTACATTCAAGTCATCAAGCATATTATCCTCCAAAATCTTCTAACTTCTTCTACCTAGTATAGCGAACCTTTGCCTCTAAACCCACCCCAAGATACCGCCCCTTTACTCACCTACCAATTTTGTGATACAGTACATAGTAAATAAGCATAAGAATAACTTTAGGGGTGGAGAAATGGCAGACGAACCAACGAATCAGCAACCAATCAGCGACGACCAAGAACTCGCCAAGGTACTTGCTGGCATTTCACAGCAAACAGAGGAAGCACCAGCAGCAGAAGAGCCAATTGTTGCTACGCCGCTTCCAGAGCCAGTGGTTCCAGTAGACGAACCAGTTGCCGATCCTGTCATGCCAGCTCCAGCTATGCCAAGCACAGGTGGTGAGCTTGATGGCATCAAGCTAGAAGCACTTCAAGAACTTCGCCCGCTTGTTGATAAGCTCAACGTTTCACCCGAAGAAAAGTTCGATACATATCTACTACTTCTTCGCTCAACTGATGACAAAGATCTTATCGCCCCTGCTCATGAAGCAGCTAAAAGCATCACCGATGAAGCTCGTCGTGCGCAAGCACTGCTTGATATCATCAAGGAAATCGACTTCCTTTCGCAGCCAAAACAGTAGTACCTACTAAGAGAAAAAGAGCACTCCTGATTTTTCAATCGGGAGTATTTTCATATTTATTGACATACACGCGTTAATATTATATTATTGAAAATACTGATGTCCGCCAGAAAGAGCAATAATTCAACCGCCCATTGGGAGAAAATCCTTGCCAAGGAGGGCCTTCCGGCTGACCTAGAATACAATGACATCCTCCCTACCTCGCTCAATCGACAGATCGAACAAGCGCGCGTCGACTTTGTCGACGAAAACGACCGTGAACCTGTCGACATATTTGAAATCGTTGATAGCGTAAACTGCTCAAATAAAAGTAGATGGCATGCAATGGGTCACTATGGCTTACGCATTACTGCAGAAGTAATCGGCGAAGAGCTCATAGCAGATGTCAGCACCGACCCGCATGAGCTGGTGAGTCAAAAACTGCTAACAGAGAAACTACTCGATATACTACTTACTCACCTCTCAAAACGTGAAGCTGGAATACTCTTGATGAGGTACGGCATCGCTGACACAGAACCCCTCACCTACAATGCAATCGGCGACATTTATGGAGTCTCAAGGAACCGGATACAACAAATAGAAAAAAGAGTCTTTGAAGAAATTCGCACCGATCCAGAATTATATCGTACACTCATAGACTACATACTTAAAGAGAAGGACTCTGACAT
>JASLCR010000044.1 GCA_030145955.1 Candidatus Saccharimonadales bacterium | reverse complement strand
GATAGTGCCCTTTTCGATCACCCATCGGTTGTCGTTTGTTGTAACTGCATTATACAGCTTACCTTCGAGCTGTACCTGTACATGAGTGCTGGAAGTATCAACAGTGCCGGATAGTCGTGGCGATGTATCAGTGGTGACGATACGCGTAAAGGTGCCACGCGGTGCAGCGCTGTCTATCGTGAGCTCATCTTTGGTCGAGTCGGAGCCTTCTAGGTTGCCATCAACGAGGGTAAGCTGTATATCGTACGTGCCATCTGCAAGTGCATTTACAGTATCGGCTGGCAGAGTCCAAGTACCATCTTTATTGTTGATAGCGCGGTACACTTTATCGAGTATTTTGACATCAACGGTGGCATTCTGTCGGCTGACCGTGCCGGTGAGTTCAGGTCGACTCTCGGCGGTGACTTTTTTATCAACAGTGGCCGCGATTTGCCCAGGGCTATCAATCGTGAGCTCATCTTTGGTCGTATCGCTAGAGCTATTGCCGGCGGCATCGGTAGAAGTGACTTGTACATTATATGTGCCATACTCTAGGCGGATATCGGCATCTCTAAAGTTAAGGCTCCATCGGTTTCCACTGAGTGTGAGCGGTGTGCCGACGATACCGGACTGATACGAGTGAGAGCCGACGACAACTCGCAGTACATTTGTGTCTGTGTCGTCGTATGTTCCAGTGACCGTCGGCTGCCTGTCGGCGATGGTTTGATTGTCTACGGTTGGGCGTGCTGGGGGTGTCGTGTCAAATGTGCGCTCAAAGATGTTCGAGGTGGTATTGAGGTTGCCGGCATCATCGGCCACTCGGTCTGCGAGCACCTGTACACCGACCGTGCCATCACTGGTTGGCTGAATAGATATGACATATCGCTGGTCGGAGCGCTTTTGTATATCGGTGACCGTGCCGCGCGTAACAGCTATATCACTTGCAGTGAGAGCTTCGATCTTCTCACTGCTATCGGCAGTGACATCAAAACTATTCTTTGTCGGAGTGTTTGGACCGCTGAGGGTGATTTGTGGCCTGACAGTATCATAGACTACCTCGGCTGTGTTGCTGGCAGGGTTTTTATTGCCGGCATCGTCGGCCACTGTATCTTCATTGAGCTGGAGGGTCACTTTTCCGTCTGATTGAGGCGTTACCTTGACGACGTAGGTTTGGCGATCCGTCTCAGTAATGCCTGTTACTGTTCCATTAGTGACAGTAAAGTCTGACTGTTCGATCCCATTGATATTACGATCACTTTTGAGGTCAAAATTTATTGGGCTTTGGTTTGTTGTTGACTGCTGGGTACTAATTGTAATGGTGGGCACGTCTGTATCGATCGTGAGCTCATTAGTGGTAGTGTCTGTGCCAATATTTCCTGCTGTGTCGGTGATCTGAAGTGTGACATCATACACGCCGTCAGCAAATGGCCCAAAGACGTTTCCGCCGACTGTCCATGTATGGGCGGTATTATCGACAGATGCATTAACGGTTTTCCCATCAATAGTTACCGCTACGGTGTCGGCTGGTTCACTAATGGTGCCACTAACGCCAGGCCGGGTGTTGTTGGTGTGGAGTGTGTTTACGGTGCCTGTCGGTGCGGTTCTGTCGGACGTTAGGCTTGAGGAACCTTGAGTATTTTGATTCCCTGCAAGATCTTGTACTGCGCCCGCAGGCACTTGTATGGTTACTATTCCATCGCTCGGTGTGACAGACAATGTATATTCGCGGCTATCTACTTTTGTGAGCGAAGTAACTGAGGCATTGGTGATATTAAGAGCACCGCTCGTGAGGTCGCTGACCGGCTCTGAGAATCGGATAGTATATGTGAGCGGAGACGCGTTAGTTGGTGAGGTATATGAATGCGATACTGTTACGACTGGTCGCACTGTATCATAGCCGATTACTTTGGTATTTGAGGCCTGGTTGCCATTGCCTGCGCTATCGGTTGCTTTTTGCGCTGGCAGGTGTAAGCTGACATTGCCATTGCTTGTAGGTGTTACGGGCAGTGAATATTTTGTAGGAGAATCCTGAGTGAGCGCGCCGAGAGTACCATTGGTGACAGTAAAGTCGCTAGCCGCAAGTCCGGTTACCGGCTCGGAGAGTGTGATAACGAATGGTATTGGTGACTGGTTTGTTGGGTTGTTCGCTGGCGAGGATATATCTACTTCTGGGCCGAAGTTATCGAATTCTATGTCAAAATTTGTGGCTGCATTGTTGCTGTTACCTGCTCTGTCATTCACCTGACCAGCCGCGTAGCTCAGCGTGACGGTGCCAAGTCCGGCTGGCGTGACATCAAATGTATATTGCTGATTCGATACACGCTGGAAATTACTGATTGCCCCGCCAGCGACGCTAATTTGGTTGGCTGCTACATCTTGTATGTCAGCGACTGGCTCGTCAAATGATAGCGTAACTGGGAATGGTGACTGATTTGTTGGGTTGAGTGGTGTGCTGAACGACGGTGTCGGCTTACCAGTGTCGTAATAGATGGTTCGCATGGTGCTGGCAGCGCTGTCATTGCCCGCTTGGTCGGTAACTGCACTTGCTTTAACGTAGAAATTAATGGCACCTTGGCTCGTTGGTGTGATAGTGAATGTGCCGGTGATCGAGTTTGCGTTTGAAGTGGTTGAAAAGTCACTGATCGTACCGTTTGCAATCGAGATATCATCAGCAGCAAGCCCGCTCAGGCCCCCATTGGCATCATGCACCCGTACCGATGCGCTGATGGTTGGCGATAAAAAGTAAGTAGACTGCGTAGGCGTCAAAACAGACGCATCGGGTGGCGTTGCATCGTAGGTGTGGACAAGCGGTGTTGCCGCAATATTGCCGTTGCCTGCGGCATCTTGCATCTTATCGGCGGCGATAGATAGCGTATATTGCCCATCGCTCGACGGAGTCACGAGCACGGTGTATTTGGAGGAGTTTACTTGAGTGAAATTACTCAGTGTTGCCCCGCTGGTGATTGAAATGTCATCCACGGTAAATCCAGTAACTGGCTCGGAAGTATCGATAGTGACCGTATAAGGATTTTTAAGATATGTTGATGATGAAGATGATAACGAAAGTGTTGGGGGTGTACCGTCTCCTTCATTGTAGGTATAGATAGCTCCCTTGGTGCTTGTTGCAGCGACAGTCATCGGAGCGGCAATTACCGGTGACGATCCGGCGTAGGCGACATCATGACCAAACCAAGTAGAGGTGGTATTTGTTCCATCTGGTGATGCTAGCTCTTGTGATTGCTCCCATACGCTCGTAGAGCTATTTGGCTTGAGTACGAACACGCGGCCAACAGAGTCGGTTGTCGAGTACGATACGTCTGATCCTACTAATATTGACGACTGATCCGGCGCTATTTCAACAGCTTGGCCAATGTACCGCTTTGTTGCAGCTGAGGTAGGTATGATGGTGGTTGGTGCCGACCATGCGCTAGCCGAGTAGGTATAGGTAAATATTCTCGGTGCGGTAGTAGCAATAGCAAAGTTTGCTGTTACTAGGGTGTTGCCTTGTATGTCGACAGCATTGCCGTAGCGGTCGTTGGCTACGGGTGTTGGGTTATAGAAGCGTGCTTCCGATACCCAAGTGCTGGTGCCACTGTCGTACGCTAGTACCGAGATGCTGCCGGCATTACCACCCTGCCCTGTAGTTGCTGCATAGTCGCTTGGAGCTCCAGCGGCAATCTTGTTACCAGATATTGCCACTGAGTTGCCAAAGGCTGCACGAGTTGTAGCTGACACAGGAGAGGTATACGTGTAGAGGTACTGATTTCCCCAGTTGATCCCCTGTCGATCCCACACGTTTATGGCGCCACGACCAAAGGTGGTGGCAGATGTCGCACCATTGTAGCCTGGCACTCCCACAACAAGGCGCGTACTGGACATATCGATAGCCGTACCGAACCGCTCGTAGCTTACCGGCGTCTGCATGGTGAGTTTTTCGGTCTGTAGCCATGTTCCATTCTCGAGGTCAAAGCTGTAGACCGATCCGGCATCGACGGCAGCGCCAATATCATCAAGCGGCGCGCCTATCACAAGGGTCGTTCCATTTATGGCGAGTGATGCGCCAAATTGATCTCCTGCTGCACCGTCGCTTGCAGTGATCTTTTGCTTGTAGGTCCAGGTAGCACCTGTTTTTTCGTATAGATATACTGCACCCGCGTCAGTAGCAACAGTATCGTCGAGCGGTGCGCCAGATGCTAAATACTGGCTAGTCGCAGCAACTGTCTCGCCGAATCGGTTACTCGTTGTCGTGCCAGCGACAGTGAGAGATTGACCTTGCACGAAATCAGCAGCCTGCACTTGCGCTGCCAGCGTGAGATATACGCTAACTGTTGCAAGCACAAAAATACGCAACCCATGCGTGAATAGCCGACTCTTTTTGCGCCTAATTTTTATCTCATCCCCCTACTCTCTGCTTATGGTTTATTATAACAGAGATGACCTCGAGAGGCGATGGTAAATTTTAATCTCTGAGAAGTCTCACTTTGTCTAAGTCTGGTCCGAGAATCATGAGTCGATGTTCTTTGAAGAATTTTTCGTTTGCACAGATCACGCCACCATTAGGATTGGTTACTGTTATTGTGTTTGCGTAAACATTCTTCATTAGTTTTTGTGCCTTTTCCATTTCTTTACGGGCGGCATTTTCTTTTTTATCCATACTTCCTGGCATTGGTAGAAAGTCACGTGAACAATCATCAAACAATCCCGTCTCTTCAAATGTGTATGCTTTGGTTGATGAGCTTTCAAGCTTGATGTATTCTGCTCCGCCAATGCCTGCGTCATTAGTAGTCAAGAAATAGTACAAATAGTTACCCGGATTACCAAAATAGTAACCTTCTGAGTAAATGCCTCGCCGAAAGCCAGGAAGATATTGTCCGGCAATAGTAGTCTGAGGATAATCACCAGCCAGCTCGCCAAATGTAGTTTTTCCAAGGAGCTTGGTTTGCCTTCTATCATTTTCAAAGTATGGAATATTTGGGTAGAAGTTGGCTTTTCGAAGAGTGATCGAATACAGCAGCACTGTTCCATCATCACTGCTGATCGCTTGAGTGTAGAAGTATTCGTTTACATATGTACGATTGGTCAGACCTTCAAGTGTGGAGACAAATACTGGCTGTCCGAGTTTCTTGTCAAAAACACTCACGTTTACCTCTGGTGCTAGCGAGTTTGCTGCCTTGAGCCAGTACTGCTCTGTCTGAAATTCACGATTAATCCATTCGTTGAAACTATCGATATTTGGAAGTGTTAGTATGCCGGCAATTATAGTAAAGATTGATGCAAGTAAGGCTAAGACGATCGTACTAACTTGATACGATACTTTGATAGACCGTATTAAGCGTGATTCTTTCTTTGGTTCTGCCCCTCGCCTTTTGGCTCTTTTCCTGCCTGCTAAAGCCTTTAGTCTCCCGAGGTATTTTGTGATAACTTGATTTATTTTGCTTAAGACCTCTGTCATTTGCTTATTATAGCAAGGAGTGGTCAAGCTAGGGATATATAGACTTATCCCTTCCCTTTCTTCCGGTTATCCTCTCGGCACAGCATCTGACAGTTCGCAGCGTTTGTATGCCCGCCTTCAACCCACGGAGTGATGTGGTCGGCTTCCATTTCGCTTAGTTCAAAGCGTTTGCCACACGCCACGCAGATGCCCGCCTGTCTTTCGTAGGCTTCGCGTTTCATATTGTCGGTGAAGGCACGAATAGAGAGGTATTTCTCCTCGCGCGTCAGCACGTATTCGTAGATGCCGGATTTTTTCGTGACATCTTCGTCCATCATCAGTTGCACGATCTCGGCTTCCAGCGCGTCGGTGTCGTATTTCTCATCTTTGAATTGGTTGTACAACTTACCCCAGTCCACACCCTTCATTTCTTTGCGGTACTGCGGGAACGTCAGCGACACCCACGTAATCACATCTTGGAAATATCGCCACAGTTCGTTGGCATTTTGCGCGTGCTGGTTTTCCGACATATAGTGCTCGATATTGCCGCCCGAAATCCATTTGATCGCCGTCTCCAGATAATCTTGGCGGATTGGCGAGCCGTTCACATAATCTTTCGCCAAGTTATACGCCGCGCCATTGCTGCGAGAGAAATACCGCTTGGCGTCGGTTAGCCACGTGCCGGTGTAGATTGCGTTGCGTAGTTCTTGATCGGTCAGTTTCTCGCCGGCGATGTTGATCGTGCGGAACCATTCCAGCTTTTCCTTGTCGTTGCCTTCGCAGAAATACACCATCAGCTTGTAATCCAGCAGCTGCTCGCGCTCCTCGTCGGTGAGATTGTGAAAATACATATACTCCACGCTAAAATCACCCGCCACATACTGGCACAAACTGATTGTCCGCTGCTGCCCGTCGAGCACTTCGTACGTACCGTCTTCATTCACCGCCCAGTACATCACATTCAGCGGAAAATCCTTTCGCACCGTGTCGATCACCGCATCGCGCTGCGCGTCTTTGTAGATAAATTCACGCTGATATTTCGGGCGGATATTTAGCTTGCCCTCGTAGCCGATCACGCCTTCTTCTTCGTTGTTCACGAAGTTTTTCGCCACGTCACGAACGGGGATTTCTTTGAGTTGGATTTTCATGATTGCTGCCTCCTTTTGATAAATATTCTGCTATACATCCTTTTGCCATTAATGTAGCCACGACCTTTTTCAATATTCAAGTCATACTCATTGCCAAGGATTTCAAATTGCTCGGGGCTATATTTATCCATAAAAGTTACAGGTACGCCCATAATTCCGTCGTAGTCTGACGGGATATCTGTCGTCTTGTTAACATTGATTGCGTCAAAGTTATCGTATTTTTGATATTCTTCCGGGGTGTACTTCTTATATAAAACAAGATCATCATGACGTTCTTTGTAGTCCAAGTTTGTAAACCAACGCACGCCACTCACGCGTACATATTTCGTCCCATTGTCATCAATACGATGATATTCGTTGTAATGATCAGGAACAATAAATTCACGGTCACCGCTATGGATGCTGTGTCCGAACCAGATTTTGTTTTCTTTTATGAATTTGAAAATGTCTTTGTATGTAATCGCGTTCTGATGACCAATAATTAAAAATTTCTTGTTGTATTCCATCAATTGCGCAACGTATTCGCGAAAGAGTGAGAACGGCGGATTCGTGATGACGATATCAGCTTCTTTCATAATCTCAATGCATTCCGGGCTACGGAAATCCCCGTTTTGCCTCAATGGAGTTCTTACGACGTCGTTATCATTAATAACTCCGTTTACGTCCATATCACCAGTGAGTTCCAATTTATAACTTGGCTCACTGGTTTCGTAGTGAGTCGATACAAGTTTCTTCAAGCCGAAGTGCGTGAAGTTAAGTGCGAAGTACTTCCAGAAGTTGCTTTCGAGTGGATCATCGCAGTTCAAGAAGATAATCTTGTCTTTGAAATAATCCTTATACTTCATACACTCCCGCTCAATATCTTGGAGCTGTGTATAGAATTCGTCTTTTTTGCGGGTTTTGGCTATATGTAGTCTCTTTTGTTGCATCGCGATCTTTCTCGTGATCGCAAATAAAAAGCGACCACGTGTGGTCGCTACAACCTAAACAACTCAGAGTTTAACACTCGAATTGCAACACATGGCCGCATTTTATGTGTTAAACCCCTCGTGCGAGGCGTTCTGAATTATTTAGGTTGTAGCATATCCATTGTACCGCAGCTCTATTTATTGTGAAAATTAAAATAATGCTTATGATAGATGAACTGCATTGAGAAGTGTACAATTGGAACATGAAATTCGTCATCAGTAGGTACTATTTCGATAGTCTCTTCAAGGCACAAGCAGAACAAAACTTTATAACGGACATCCAGGCTGACCCGGTACTTAAGAGTGGGAACTATTCGTATGCAATCGGTCATGTATCGGCAGATGAACTTGGTGAGGAACCTATAATACGAGGGCAGCTCGGGCGTATTCCCAGCGAAGATGCAGGATTTGTGTATGATACACAAGCAAAAGATTTTGTGCAAAGTGAACGACAAGAGTTTGCGGATGCTATCATCGAATTTTTCGCAATTCCTTCGAAAAAGCTACTGCTATTTGAATTGAGTAGTCATTTTAATTACCAAACAGTAGCAAATAAATTCAAACAGATCTATTTGCAGAGCAACCAAAGCTACGTGGGTGGATTTGACATCGATTTTATTTTAGATGGTGAAAACGTCTACGAGGAAATTAAAGAGTGGAAAAGATTCACTCGAGTTCAATTTAAGAATCTGCGTCCATCAAATCCGGACCCTCGTGATGATTATGCTGAGATCGAGGAGCTAATAAAGCAGACTGGTGGCGATAGAACTGATCTTGATATAAAAATGGATGGTCTTGAAGGAGGCAATGTCGACAAGCCTGGAATAAATGTTGACAGTAAGCTGATACGTCAGGCGCTTGCGTTGAGCAGCAACGGATATGGTAATGGCGAGATAACTGGCGTGGATGACGAGGGGTATTCGAAAACGGTCAGGACTTACAAGTATAAAAAGACTGTCGAAATAGACTTTCGTGATGACGGAAGTGTTGCTAAAATAAAAGAAATCGTAGAGGGGGTGGGCGACGAAGATGAATAGTAGTGAAACCGATCAATCAGGTTTCTTCCAGCAGCTTCGATCTTATGGAATTCGACGGATAATTTTATCCTATGATTTTCTCATTGCGTTTTTTGTTTTTATTGTTCTATTTCAGGACTACCTGGCAAAAAGTGGTAACTTTAAAATGCTTGATGCAAACGGTATCTCAGGAATAGTAACGATCACCTCTGCCGTATTCGCTATCATCATTGCCGCGATAGCTATTATTCTTTCGTTTTCTGGTACAAAATTTGCCGACTTTTTAAGGCAGCATAAAAAACTGCATAATATTCTTTTTACCTTCTGGTTTTGTTCAGTAACTCACCTTACGGTGATTTTGCTTGCATTTGCGAAATATGTAGTAAATGTGCATCCGCCGTATTGGATTACGTGCCTATACTCAGCACTCGTTATCGCTATTTTTGTCTACGCAATGCTGCAAACTTTTTATGCAGTGGCGTCTATTATGCGATTTGCGCATTTTCTAGAATTCTTTGAAAGAAACTCAAAAAAATAAATACTCTATAAGTTACGATGCTGCAAAACAGTTCTACTGAGAAGATTTTACTATACCATTTTGTTCACGATTGCGCAGTGTACGAGCTTTTTGTGCTTCATGTACAATTGGTTTAATCTTTTTCCGTATACCTTCAATTTGCTTTGGCATAGCTTCTGAATTTGTTTTTCGACTTGCAAGTGAAAAATATCTCCAACGTTCATTTCTCAGCAGGAATGCCTTTCCTCCCCTGAATCTCCTAGCCAGCGTGTTTCCTCTGATATGTATGCCATTTTCCGTAAATACGAACCCGAGATATTGAGGGTACCGTTTTAAATTGAGCGTGACTGTCGGCTCGAGTCTTCTGATAGTGTTTACAAAAATACCCGGAGTTTGTTGGTAAATGAAACAATCGGTCTTCTTTGTGCTAATTTTCAAGCCTTCATCGTCAATCAAGGCTTGAACTGCTCTGTATACTACTTCGAGATTGTGTGGATTAACAAGAATTGCTATATCGTCACTGTATCTTGCATAATGCCCACCCATACTTTCGACGAGAGACTTAACTTTAATGTCAAAGTCGATCATGTATACATTCGCAAGCAAGCCGCTTATTGGACTACCTTGAGGGATGCCTCGACCAGATTTATTCTTGTGAATTAGTTTCTTCTTTTTAATCTTGCTGTTAAAGTCTATAGGACTGCAAAGAACAGCTTTCCTGTCTTGGCGCAGCTCCTTTAAAGCCTTCTTATCAAGACCGAGTGCTTTATATGCTTCGCTGGTGAATACGTAGCGAAAGCTTGTGATATTATTATAAATAGCGTGGTGATCGGCGGGGAGTGTTTCTTCGTCAAGTGTGCGGCACCATTTTTCGTATAATCGACGGTGATTTAAATTATCGAAAAAACCAGAAATATCCAATAATAAAATGCCCGTATCGCCGTCAAAATTTTTGATCTTTTCGTATAATTCTTTCGCAAAATCAATATTTGACTTATTACGGCTAGTGCCCGGAAGTGGCACTGGTCGATAAGCCAGTACATTATTTGATAGCTTTGATCGTGATACGAGTTGTTCGTAGCTTAGTCCTAGTGAATAACTGTAGAGAGAGTACAGGCAAGCATCCAAATGAGACGCGTACATTATAGGGCGGTTTTTTATTGTAGAAAATCGTTTGTCATGTGGGCGTTCATTGCCTTCATGTGTTTGAAGTGCTTTGTTACGGTACTTTCTGACCCGCTGATCTTCACGAAGAAAAGGTAAGAACGGGTGGCTTGGTACGAATTCACTGGTTATCAGTAGACGGTATGCAGGGTCATTCATGTCTGATCCACTTACGCGTCTCATGCTCACTCTTCCATCAAAATGAAGATAGCCTCTATCGCCAACGAACTTTTTGCCGTGCCGAGACTTATCAGCTTGTTTCTTATTGACTGCTTCTTTTTGGGTTTCCAGCCATTGGTCAAAGTGTGGATTATTCATATCTATCATAGACCCAACACCCCTATCGTAAGACGCGATAATTGGGGTGTTGGTACACCACTAGTGCGTAGGTGCTAGTTGTCTGGCAGGTAATAAGTGTCTTAGTCTTCTAACTTAGAAAGGAGTAAGATGTACAATAGAATTGTAGACCTTGTAATCAACCTGATGGTGGACAACCTCAATGACATGATAGTCACGGCGGTTGCGCAATCGTCGTGGATTACGTACCTTACGTGCGTTTACCTTATATCGAAATTAATCAATAAAGGCATTGACACCCCTCCGCTTCAACTGCCGAGCATGAACCTGCCGTCATGCTGTTCGTTAACGAAACGTAAGTATATTATACCACATTTGTCTAACCGTAAGGAGGCTGAACGTGATTGGTAAAGGCCGGGTTTATTGTTCTACCTCATTCGGATCGAATTCTACCGTCCACTCAATCCCATATTTGTCTCGAAACATTGCAAAGATCCCGGAGCCATCGTCATTTCGATCTTATCTTTAGTTACTGTGTGACTTTTTCGGCGTAGAGCGTAAAATAACCTACGAGATTGTCTACGTTTTTTTCTGGCCTCGCAGTTATTCGGACGATTGTCTCGTCGCCGCATGGTACGATCTCGTGGGTTAAATCGTCATTCAGATAGTCGCCACCTGGGAAATCTTCATAAAGCAGTACGTATTCCCGGCCATCTTCGTCATCAAAATAATGTGCCCATGAATCGGGCCCCACCTGTCCGTGATCTTTCCAGGTAATAGACGACATGTCTAAGGTATCACCGTATAGAGGCAGAATGACAGTTTCATAATAGTTTTCAAGTAAATCTATGTTCATGTTATAGCCCTGCCGTAATTGCGTATGATTCTCTTACTGATTAGCCTAAAGGCCTTGCACCAATCGTTTCAACTCCTTCCACATCTCTTGTAATTGTTCAGTGGAACCATTCGACCACTCTAGGTCGCTTGCGAGGTCGGCGATTCGCTCAAGGTCTGGATATTTTTCCTGTAACTCCTTGTATGTTCCATCGTAATCGCCAACTAGCTCACCGACAATATAACCAGCTATTTCTTCACGGGTGTTTTCACCCTCAAGAGCAATCAGCTCCGATAACTTTTTGGCGAGTTGATGGATACCATTCATAGTCTTATCATACTATGGAAAAACCCCTGGCAAAAGCCAGGGGTGTGTTCTCCTTTCCACTAGTGATTTGCACGCCACTCAGAGAACAGCTCGTTTCCATTCTCATCGATGATGAGGTGGTAGTGCTCTCGCTTGTTGTGCTTGTCGAAGATGAGGACATCTGTCACGATACTGTCGCGTCGTCTGTCGTATCCGGACTTCACGGTGACCTTAAACTCGGAGTCCTCGTGCTGAGTCATACGAGGTGTGGTCTGTGTCTTAGCCCACTGGTTCATCGCCATCTGGGCCATTCGACGAGTTGCGTCTTCGCGACGGTTCTCCTCGAAGTTCTGCGCACCGTGCGGGTCGTACGGGTCACGCTTGTATGTCACCTTGCCGTTACGGTCCATGACGTAGTGGCCGTGCCCAGGACCATTCGGCTTACCAACCCCACCGAAGTAGAAGTTGGTGTTGCCGTCCGAATCTCTCGACACCCAGACGTTATCGCGGTACTGATATGGCACGCCGGCTTTTTCAGCCAACGACCGCTTGTCGTCCTTGTGGCGTTTGTTTTCGGCCCGGACTTTCTCGAGTCGGTCTTTGAACGCTTTTGCTGCACGGTCGAATTCTGCCTTGGCACGCTTGAATTCGGCTTGCGCACGCTCGTGTTCTGCCTTGGCAGAATCGAACGCGCGCTTGCGCGAACTGAAGTCATCCTTGGCACGCTGGAATGCGGGCTTGGTAGCTTCGTGTGTGGCTCTAGCCGAACGGATTTCCTCGACCAACCGACGGCGCTCGACGACACACGCTTGGGCCTCCCCCTTGTAGCGCCGACCTTCGGCCGCGTAGCTACTGGCACTAGCACCGTCCCGGCGATCGTACGCCGAGGATGCCGCGTCGTAGGAGCGCTTCATGTTCTGGAAGGCGCTCTCCTGCTGTGTATTGAGGTGGTCGATCCGCGGTCCGTTCGAGTTCCGGACATTCTGATAGTGCTGCCATGTCCGATCCTGCTCTTGGTAAGCGCGCTGCTTTGCTTCATGCGCTCGGTTCATCGCATCCCGCGCAGTCGAACGACGCTCCCAGGCTTTTTGCTGTACCTGGTAGGCGTCTTGCTTGCGCTGAAATGCGAGGTCTTGCGCCGTCTTCAGACGGTCAAGTTCGGCATCTTTCGCCATTTTTGTCACCTGCTTGTGTAAAGGAGCGAAGTCTTACGTCGAATGACGTAAGTTACATTATTATATAATTTTATAGAGTATAGTGCAATTGCATCTAAGCAAGAGCTAAAGTATTGCTTCACTGTTTTCAATCGAAATCCACTGGCATTCAACCCCGTACTTGTCTCAAAGTATCACTCTGCTGAAGCAAAGTAGCTTTACTGAAATGTTATAATGTTATTGTAGGCAAAGGAGATTATCTACACTTCATGAACAGCTAGCATTCATCCGACCAAAGAAATCGTTTAACTCTTAAACGAAAGGATGTTTGCATGGCAAAAGGCATGAATCGGCCTAAGCGTCAGGTGAAAAAGCCAAAGCAACAGAAATAGTATAGTTAAACGCCAGCGTGCCTACCGCTGGCGTTTCTTTTATTACGCTACGTCGCGTTCAAATCTGCGCGACAAGGCTGCGCCAAGAAGCGCGTAGGATGTGAGGTGCCCGTGAAACCGAGTGGCGCTTGCGCGGACAACTTCTGCCGTGCGCGGGACTTGTTCTTGGAACTCTGCCAACGAACGATCGATATGGTCATCGAGCTCATGAGGATCGAAATGAACGAGTCGCAGGGCTTGGTTGTGTAGTGGAATAGAGTCTGACACCATTGCATGACCGTCGACCATGGCGGTGATCGCTTCAAAGGCGGTAACGCCGTAGTTGAGCGCTTCAAGAGACCGAGTGTCATCAAAGGTGTTCTTGACGGCAGTATTGATGCTCTTGTGGCTAATGACAAACATGTACGATACCTGCTCTATCGCCATATGGCTGCGCACGAGAAGTTCAAGATTTGCCATCATCAGTTCGAGTAACTCGGCATTTTCTTCGGACAAATCCTCGACTGGAAAGTTTGGCTGATGCATGATACCTGTGATCAGTTCTCTCATGATTGTGTCATTGTACTCCCTGCCGAGCAGAGAGTAAACCATAAGTACTATATGCTTCCACAAAATATAAGTGAGCCAGTTATTTCCACGTGGCTCGGGTGGGCGGCCTTAACGGTCCGACTTATATAAATATACACACTCTTGGGGTGTGCCTGCTTGGCGCAGTGCGGGCCATAGTGGCCTTTGTGCGCTCTTTAATACGGCGATTCTTTGCCGCTTCGGTGCACCACTGCTTTAGCGGTGTTTACTTCTTGCGGTCGAAGTCACCTGATACCAGCTTGGCGATAAGGACTGTAGCCAAAATCATCAACTGGTATAGGAGAATCGTGAGTGGAATTTCCCACACATTAATCACCTCTTTTCTGGAATGTACTAGCCTTCAAAACGAAGACCAATAGAAACTATACGATAATTGATAGAAAAAGTAAATAGTGCTAGTGAAGCAGGGCCGGGTATTGATTTTTTATACTATAATTTTATAATAAATCAATATGGCGAGTGACAGAGCTCAATATAACAGAGCACTACGAAAATGGGATGGCCTGCATGAAGTAGGCGCATATAGCCTGCCTAATGAAGAGGGTTGTGTAGCTATACTCTGGTCTGACCATGCAATGGGTGCCGAGAAAAGTGACGATGATGAAGCAAATGCATATGAGGAAGATGCGTTTATTGTTGCCTGCCGGTTAGCGGCCTTAGGGATTGAGTCGCAGATATTCCCCTCATATACATTGGACGATGCGCAGCGGGTTCTGGAACATCCGCTCTATACGTCAGTGATTACTATTGGCAACGGTAATATCTCGACTTCATATGCACATAATGAAGCAAAATTTGACTGGAGATTTGTTTCGGAGCATGCATCCCATCTTAAAACTGGCAGGTTTATCCAGCGACACTGTGGCCAGGCGATACGCGATCTTTCGG
>JASLCR010000025.1 GCA_030145955.1 Candidatus Saccharimonadales bacterium | reverse complement strand
CATATAAGGCTCTCAACTCTTATAAAAGGGTTGCTCGCATAGAGCTTTTGGTAGTTCTCGCAGTTGTCCAGAACTAATGCTAATTATATATCAAGATCGTCGAGATCGGCAAGCTCTTTTCGAGACTTTTTCGCGTAATCTGACTCTTCGTTCTCGCTTATGTTTTCCACAGATTCAGTTTCTTCTACCTCTGTTACATCGGTAGTTACTTCATCCACAGGCTGGCTTGCAGACTCATCTGATGAGCTAGTATAGTTTTCGCGGTCGTTATCATTATTGACGATTTTGAGGTTGTAGCGTGCATCATTCTTTGTACCAAGCGCGCGAAGCAGCGTACGAAGACTTTGTGCCGTAGCACCACGTTTGCCGATTACACGACCAAGATCATCAGGATTGACCGTGAGAGTAAGCAGTACACCTTTTTCATCAATAATGCGCTCAACAACTACATCATCTGGATTCCCCACAAGCGACTTTACGATATATTCGATAAATTGCTGGTCTATAGTAGACATTTCCCCTCCTCGGTATTATTCGGACTCTGCCCTATTTATGTCGTAGCCCTATTGTATCATGCAAATGCTTACCTAGTGTGAGAAGTGCGCAAAACAAAATCACCCACCGTGACTGGCGGGTGATTTGTATTTATATAGTATCGAGATTTACTCTTCTGTTGCCGCTTCTTCAGCTGGAGCTTCTTCGACTTCTACAGCCTCTTCTTTTGGCTGGTTCTTGCGAAGCTTCTCGGCGTTTTTTACAGACTTCTGCTTGTCAGCAACTGGCTCTTTTACCCACTTTGGAAGTTTAACGCCTTCTTGCTTGAGGAGCTTTACCACACGCGGTGTTGGCTGTGCCCCGTTATCAAGATACTTTTGTGCAGCGTCTACTTGCACGTTCACCGCTTTCGTGTGCGGGTTGTATGTACCAACATAGGCAACAACACGACCACTAGATGGGTGACGCTGTGCCTCTTGTACAGCGATACGGTAGACTGGGTATGCCTTGCGGCCTACGCGCTGAAGACGGATTGCGAGCATAAAAAATTAACTTCCTTTTCTTATAATTTAGCGTTACTAACTCGTTATTCTAAACAATTGTACAGTATTTCGCCTCAAGAGTCAATCAACCTATCCCTTAACGTGCCGGGTAAAATACCGACCCATAACAAGAACTATCACGAACACTAATGGTATCAGCCACAGCTGTATCCGAGCAGGCTGCCTCACCCCACTATCTGGCGCCAAAATAGTCGCTCCACCGCCAGGCTTGACGACTACACTATACGGCCCCAGGTTCTGCACAGTACTATCAGGATTAGTCACTTTAACGTAAACGGTGTGATTGCCAGCGGGAAGGTTCTCAGGAAGCGTACAGCTCCAAGTACCATCAACCTTTACGGTTGTCGTACAAACGATCGGGTCCGAGTGAACGGTAACAACCACAGTTGCACCCGGCGTGGCAATACCGCTAAAGGTTGGCCGTGACGGAATGGTCGGTGTTTTCGTGATGGCTTTATCGCCATCTACCGAAACTGTTGGTGTATTAGCTGTTGCCTTATAGACAAAGGTTAGGATATTCTCGCCAGGAGCGAAGGTGATGGTTTTAGCGGCCGGTGTAATGTAGCCAGCGGTGGCGGGTGCACTAAAAGTCTTGGCTTGACCAGAGCGATAGTATTGGGCAAAGCCAGCGGTAAGTTCAGCTGCTTCTTCGGAAGTTGGGTTATAAGGATCCAGTGGCGCCATCACCCCAGATGCCGTAATGGAGTAGTTAGTTAAATATGCGCCGTCAGTTGAGCGAACTCCTGTATAAGTAACAGGCGCCCGCAGCTGATGTCCTTGCTCATCTTGGTAACGAATAGTAACAGAGGCAGGGTTAATAAGGTGACCACCGGTAGGGTCGCGCTGATTGTTGTTTTGATTAACATCACCAGTCCAATACCGTTCACTCAAAATACCATCTTGCAGACTGCTGGAGTTTATCCCGTCACCTGTATATAGGCGAGCATACCACATGTTATCGAGTACGGTTTGAACAACCGACAAATCATCGCTATAAATACTTCGATCAGGATTTTCTAGACGGTAATCATCCGCTTCCCCGCCCCATTGGTTCTGGGCCGCAAAGGCAAGAGTATCGACCGAACTAACAGAAGAAGGGAGATTAGCACTAACAATCCTATTAAACATAAACACCCCTTCTTTAATATCTGTTAATGAATTTGGGATACTAACAGAGGTGAGCTGATTATGGAAAAAAGCATAGCTGCCTATGTCATTAACTGAGTCTGGGATAGTAACGGAGGTTAGACCAGTTTCAGAGAATGCGCCATCACCAATACCTGTAACCGAATTTGGAATTGTAGCTGAGGTAAGCCGACTGCCACTAAATGCATAATCCCCTATGCTATTTACGTTTACACCCCCGATACTTGCCGGGATAGTCACATTCTTGTTGAGGCAAGCTTGGCCATCACTCTTAATAAGAGCTAGATCTGCTTGACGAAAGTCAGTAATCTCCCCTGAGCCAGTACTAAACACAAAACAAGCTTCATTGTTAAGGGTAGCTGATGTGTACAGAACGCCATTGTATGAAATTGTTTCTATTGAACTGCCGGAAAGTATTCTACTGCCAACACTTAAGGGGTTTCCTTCAATAGTAACTGAGGTAAATCTGTTGCTATTAAACGCGTAGTCCCCGATACTTGATACAGAATTCGGAATAGTAAGCGAAGTGAGTTTATTTCTGCTGAATGCTCCCTCGCCAATACTCGTCACTGAGCTTGGAATAGTTACCGAAGTAAGATTATTACTCGAAAATACCCCAGCTGCAATACTTGTTATTGAATTTGGGATCGTTACCGAAGTAAGGCGATTACCTTGAAATGCATTCTCACCCACGCTCGTCACAGAGCTTGGAATCACCACCGAGGTAAGGTGGTTTCTAATAAACGCTAAACCGCCGATACTTGTCACTGAGCTTGGAATAGTTACCGAAGTAATTTTATTATCGTAAAAAGCAGCCTCTCCGATACTTGTTACCGAGCTTGGAATAGTTACCGAAGTAAGGTGGTTGTCCCAGAACGCCCTATCGCCAATATTTACCACCGTAATACCATTTATGCTTGCCGGTATTTCTACAGCACGAGAACAAGGAGGATTTCCTGGATCACCATCCTCATTATCATAGTAGTCAGTAATCGTGCCCGATGCGGTATCAAGTGCGAAGCAATTATCAGGTGTTGGAGCGGCATAAACGGACGAAGTAGCAAACATTATACAAAGAAAAAATGAAGCAAATAGTCCCCCAAATACCCTAAACATGCTGCTATAGTAGCATGAGCATAATCAAGAGGTCAACTACGCCGATAGTTCACGCTTGGCGTATTCTTGCAGCGCAGCCCTGGCGGCATTTTGCTGGGCAAGCTGCTTTGAGTGGCCCGTGCCTTTGCCCATAAGCGTATTATTGACGTATACCCCGAGCGTAAACACCTTGTCATGATCGGGACCAACTTCCTCGAGCACTCTATACTGCGGCGTTGCAGAATCGATGCGCTGCGACACTTCCTGAAGATGCGACTTTGGATCGCGCCAGCTACCATCTTTCAGAATAGCCTCTAGTTTGCTCGTGATGTGCTTCTGGATAAATTTCTCAGCTTCTTCGTAGCCTTTTTCAAGATAAATCGCACCGATAACTGCCTCGAATGCATTAGCCAAAATCTGCTGCCTAGCCCGGTCGCTACCCTGTTTTTCCCCACGAGACATGCGCAGTAGTGGTTCGTAGCCCAGCTTATCACCGGCTGCACCAATGCTTTCAGTACGGACCAGCGCCGCGCGCCAACTTGTCAAAATACCTTCCGGCTCACTGTAGTTATTGAAAAGAAAATCGGTTACTGCAAGCTCAAGCACAGCATCACCCAAGAATTCAAGCCGCTCGTTGTGCTCACGCGCTGATTTTTTATGTTCATTAACGTAGCTACGGTGTGTAAGCGCAGTTACAAGAAAATCAATATTAGAAAATTCAAACCCGAGCTTTTCTCGGGCAAAGTCCTGGTACGGCGCTGTTTGCATGCCGGTCATTTATAAGTTCTCCTCGCGGATACGCGTTTTAGCTTTCAGCATCAGTTTCGCGATATCTTCATATTCAATTTCATCGAGCGCATCATTAAAGCGGAACCATTTGATATCATTCATCCACTCTTCTTTTTTAATGGCATTCGTATCACCAAGCGCCTTCACCAGATAGATTTGCGTGGTCATGAGGACAAGTTTATCGATACGGCGATAACGAAAGTGAATCTTACCAAGCCATCCAAGCATCTCCACATTGTGAAGCCCCGCCTCTTCGGCAATCTCACGACGTGCCGTCTGCACCGCTGTTTCGCCTGGCTCTATATGACCTTTCGGTATTGTCCAGCGATCCTTTGCATCTTGAATTAAAAGGATTTCAAGATCCTTTTCCCCGTGTCGAAATATTATTCCACCAGCAGTTGGCTCACGTACAATCTCTTGGATAGATTGCTTTTTTCCTCGAGAGAGGACTTTTTTGAATGAATCAAACTTCCGTGGCTTCGGCATCTGGTTCTCCCTTCACGAGTGTCCTGAGTGCTGTCCCAAGGACGCCGTTGATGAACTTACTCGAATTATCAGAACCAAATGATTTTGCTAGCTCTACTGCCTCGTTGATAGCCACTTTTGGTGGAACAGTATCGGCGCGGTACAACAGTTCATACAAACCTATACGTAGGACATTTCGATCGATCAGCGCTACCTGGTGAATTGGCCACGTTGGCGCAATTGGCTGGAGCTTTTCATCAAGCTCACCGCGACGCGATAGTACGCCCTTTGCTAGCTCCTCAACAAATGTCTTGTCGTCAATCGTTTCTTCATATCTAGCGATATTGCGCGCTAAAATCTCATCAACGAGTTCATTCGCAGTATCTTCTGCATGAAACTCGCACTCGTAGAGTGTCTGTAGTGCAACGATACGACCGAGGTGTCGATTTGAAGCCATTTGGTTCTTCCTTGTTAATTTATTGTCGGGTGTTTATTCTTCGTAACTACAAAAATTACGAAGCTACTTTTTTGCCAGTCTCACGCTTTGTGGTGAGTACTTTTACTGGTGATTTCGCGTTAACTGCACGAGCAAGTTTCAGGCGTAGGTGACTACGACGAAGACCAGTCTTGCGCGGGCTTGATTGCTTCTTTGGCTGTGCCATGAATTATTCTCCTAAACTAGGGGTTGATATATACTTACCGCTATTGTAGCGTAAAACGATAAAAATCTCAATAGAGATAGCTATTGACAATGTAAGCATAAGCTGATAAAATACTAGATGTATGACAAATCCAAGCGAATATACCCCACACGATGAAGACACACGCCGATTACGCCCAAATATACTAGGCAATAAGAACCTTTACCTCACCAATCGTGAATGGAGAAATACTAGACTCTTGATGGGAGGTGTTGCGTTGGCTACGACACTTGCGCTTGGCGCCGGTATTTACGACCATGTTACGCCAGACAAAAGTGTTATCGAGCCAGCACCATCGTATAATCAACCTTCGACTGAGATTATCGAATAGCTATTTCACGATATTCACAAGCCGGCCAGGGACATAAATCACCTTGGCCGGTTTTTGGTTGCCTAGAAGTGATTGTACTTTTTCATCAGCAAGAGCAGCGCTCGTAACTTCCTCTTCAGATGCATCTTTTGCAAGCTCAAGCTTAGCGCGAAGCTTACCGTTTACCTGAACGATAATCGTGACTGTATCGGTAACAATCTTTGCCTCATCCCACACTGGCCACGACTCAAAATCAAGCTGACTGTCATAGCCAAGCTGCTGCCAAAGCTCCGCCGCCATGTGCGGTGCGAATGGCTGCACGAGCTGGATAATCTTCGCAAGATTTTCACGCCACGCCTCGCTGAAGCCATCGGTTTTTAGCTTGTACAGTTCATTAGTGCACTCCATCAGTGCCGCAATCGCCGTATTAAAGCTGAGTCGATGAACATCGCCACTCACCTTCTTGATAGTCTGGTGTACGGTGCTTTCAAGCTTCGCACTGCTTACATCAGCCTTTTCGCTCCCGTCAAATTCTTGCACCAAAGTCCAAAGGCGAGTCAAGAATCGATACACACCCGCAATACCACGTGAAGACCAGTTTGAATTTTCATTGATCGGCCCAAGGAAGAGCTCAAAAGTACGCAAGGCATCAGCGCCGTAGCCTTGATCAATCACATCAAGCGGATCAACCACATTACCGAGGCTCTTGCTCATCTTGCGTCCATCTTCAGCCTGAATCAGACCATGGTACACCAGCTGCTTCACCGGCTCTTTCTCTGGTACAAGTTGCATATCGTAGAACACGTGACTCCAGAAGCGTACATAAAGAAGATGTGCTACTGCATGATCACCACCAATATACATATCCACCGGCGTCCAGTACTTCGCCTTCTCTGGCGCCCACGCTTGCTCACTATTGCGCGGATCAGTATAGCGAAGTAGGTACCAGGAGCTACATGCGTAACCGTCCATTACATCAGTTTCGCGCTTCGCTGGCTTACCACAAGTTGGGCAAGTCGTGTTCACCCATTCAGTCTGACGTGCAAGTGGAGATTTGCCATCGCCCTTTGGTTCGTAGTCCTTCACTTCAGGTAGTACAACCGGAAGGTCCTTTTCAGGTACCGGCACAGCACCGTGCTCATCACAATGAATAATCGGAATTGGAGCACCCCAATAGCGCTGACGACTAATTAGCCAGTCACGCATCTTGTAAGTAGTTTTACCCTTACCTGTTCCTTGCTGCTCAAGCCATGCCACAATTTCTTCGCGCGCATCGCTCGTACTCATGCCATCAAAAGTACCGGAATTAATTAGTAGGCCTTCGCCATGATAAATCGCCTCGTCATGATTTGGCTTTTGAATGACTTCAATAATCGGGAGCTCAAACTTCTCCGCAAAGGCAAAATCACGCTCATCATGGGCAGGTACACCCATAACCGCACCTGTACCATAGCCACCAAGCACGTAGTCAGCAATCCAAATCGGTACTTTTTCGCCATTTGCTGGGTTGACAGCATAACTACCGGTAAAGACACCCGTTTTTTCTTTGCCTTCGCTCTGGCGTTCGATCTCAGATTTCTTTACCGCTTCATCAATATAATTTTCAACGGTCGCACGAGTATCGTCAGTCGTAAGAGTCCGAGCTAATTTATGCTCTGGAGCGAGCACCAGAAAAGTAGCGCCAAAAATCGTATCAGGACGAGTCGAGAAAACTGTGATTGTCTCATCGCTATTCTCAATCTGGAAACTTATCTCCGCACCCTCGGATTTACCAATCCAGTTCGTCTGGGCAGTCTTGATTTTCTCTGGCCAGTTTAGCGCCGGAATCTCTTCGAGTAATGCATCTGCGTAGTCAGTAATCTTGAAGAACCATTGGTTCATAGATTTCTTTTCAACTTCACTGCCACAACGCCAACATTTACCACTTTCTACTTGCTCATTTGCAAGCACAGTTTTATCAACGGGGCACCACCACTGTAGTGACTCTTTCTGGTAGGCCAGACCTCGCTCAAACAGCTGGGTAAAAATCCACTGAGTCCACTTGTAGTACTCAGGGTCTGTCGTGTTGAGTTCGCGAGACCAGTCAATACTCGCGCCAACACGTGTTAGCTGATTTTTAAAGTTCGCTATATTCTCTTTTGTTGCCACCGCTGGAGCAACGCCAGTTTTGATGGCATAGTTTTCTGCCGGTAGGCCAAAGCTGTCCCACCCCATTGGGTAGGTCACGTTATGGCCTTGTGCTCGGTAAAAACGCGCTACGGCATCAACAATCGAGTGTTCAAAAAAGTGGCCAGTATGCATACCCGCACCAGACGGATACGGAAACATGCCTGTTACATAGTACTTTGGCTTATCAGAATCTTCGGTGGCGTTATAGCGGCCATCTTCGGCCCATATTTTCTGCCATTTTGGCTCAATTTCAGATGGATTATAGCGTTTCATACGCTACTTAGTATAGCATGGCTGCTTGAGGTAGAGCGGGTGAGCTTATTTATGTTCTATTAGACTCGTCGTACACGCCAAC
>JASLCR010000023.1 GCA_030145955.1 Candidatus Saccharimonadales bacterium | reverse complement strand
AAGGCCATAGGTTCGAATCCTGTCGGGTGTACCAAGAAAAGAAGACTAGCTTGCCTAGTCTCTTTTTCTTGGTAGAATTTTACAACTCCACTAAAGTTCACTCTAGGTGAAGCTACTGAGCTTAGTAGCTTCAATCCTGATATTCGTGGGCGCAGGAGTTTCCTTATTATATAGCACTAGCTTTTTCTTGACACCTGTGCTAGCGTGGTATTAAGACACGGGACGTATTGTATGTGAATATAATCGGAGGTGGGATGATATGAAAATACTAACGAGAAGTAAGATAATATCAGTAGTTATCGCTTCGGTGATTTTGTGCTTTGCTCTGACAGCTAACACACATGCTGTAACACCTATGATTGGGCATAAATACGTAAATGGTGTGAGTAATGTATCTGTATGGATAAATTACGCTTCTGGTGTTGGATACTGGTCAACGTACATTACGGGTGGGATAAATAACTGGATGTATACAGGCTGGAGCAATCCAATATACATGAATGTGGTGAGTAGTAACTATGGCTCAATGATGGATTTCCATCTAAGTTACGATTCATACTATCCACCAACATGGGTGGTATATGCAAATACGGAACTTTATCTGAATAGCGGAAGTCAGGTTTTCGATCCCTGGCCAGTAAACTGGAATTATGCAGAAATTCGTATAAATAATGATAAGTTTAGCTTGTCTAGTTTTTCTAATGCTGCAGCACAAGGAACGGTTCGTCACGAGATGGGACATGCATTCGGGCTTAAACATTGGCCCAGCGGCTCCGTGAACGTCAACAGTATCATGGCTGGATATCTAGAAGGTAGAGCTGTTCAAAGTGTCCAACTTACTGATAATGACTCAATCAATATAATTTACTAAGGTAATGTAATAGATGTATAAATTGGGAGATGTATATGTTTAAAAAAGTAATCAATAAAAGCAACACTAAGAAAAATATATTAATAGCTTCAGCAGTAGCTATAGTGGCACTTGGTGGCGCAACACTGTATATACGAACAAACTTACATCAGAATGACAGTAGTCAATCTGAAAAGGTTACAAAAGCCCCCGGTACATCTACCGCTTATGACGCCTACGCTGCTATTCCTCGCAAGGACATCGCACAGATTCTGTCGGACGGAGAGATTGGGTGGGATACGAGAGACCCATATTTTGGATTTGATACCCTCCCTATTACGGCTGTCGTCCATATTGATTCGATAGACGGTGGTCGTACCTACAAACCAATTACGGGAAATTACGGCTATGCTGAGACTTTTGGCAAGATGACTATACTAAGTGTATACAAGGGTGATATTAAACCAGGTCAGCAATTACACTACTCTCGTGGTGGAGGCATAGTTACATACAATAATTATTGGAACGCACTCAACGATGAGCAAAAGGATAAAAGGCTCCATTTGAATAACGGTGAGAAAAATCCAACCGGCATTAAGTATGTTGAGCAGAAATTTTCTGATGATATAGACATAGAGGCGGGTAAGACCTATCTTGTCTTTATGAGAGCTGATACGTATAAGGACGGTAGTCTCATAGAGTATTCTATTGCTGGCATGCAGTACGGACTCAGGAAGGTAGAGGGCACCGGGCCTGATATGAAAGTTTACAACAACAGTACGGAGACGTGGGAAAGTCTGAGTAGCGTCGTAAAATCACATTAAAGGATACCTCTACCAGCTTTTGACAGTCACCTGCCAGAAGTCTTTTCGGTTAAAAGAAATTCGGCGGAAAAAAAGTTTTCTTGGTAGAGAAATAGCTAAATTGACTGCGGAATAGTAGACGGGTCGCTCTCGTAGTTATCGGACGGGTCGCTACAATAATGATCTGTTGGATAGCATGAATATGTACCTGACGCGTCGTCAGTGGCCGCTGATTGGGTAAGGATGGCAATGAACGCAATAGTTAGCACTAATCCGATCAAAAGGGAGAGGAATGCGCCAATGATGCCACTGACGAGTCCAGTGATACTTAGGGGCTTATTGAAAGAGGTTTTCTTGAGCGCGATGGCTGATATGATAATCGCTGGAACGCTCAATAGAGATAGTATCCCGGTGAGAGATAAAAGCCCAAATACCATACCAAGTACCGGCAGACTGCTGTGTTCTTCTGGTACGGGCTGAGGTGGATTCATAAAGATATTATAGCGTACTTGTCGGTGGCACGGTAGGAGGTTCGATAGGTGACGACGGTGTGCGCTTTTGGTGCTTTTTCCAGGCGATAATACCGAAGGCGCCGAGCGCTATAACACCTACCCCGCTCAAGACGAGCAGCGGCACGAATGAAGCAAGCTGCTGGTTAAAGGCAGTGACAAGCGCAGTGGCAATAGATTGGTAGGGTGCTTCGATGAGGTGTTTGGCGATAGAAGTGAGCGTAACGGTCACTATGCCGATGCCGATCGCGGTTAGGAGTGCGATACTGCCAATTGCGACAATACCGCGTAGGCGCCATTTGAGCAGGAGCCAGAGAATGCCCATCACACCGAGTGCGCTGGCGATGAGATGGAGCGCGTAGACGAGATTAAGAAGACTCGGCAGGTCGCTTGTACGAGCGGCGAGCGGCAATGGGAATGGAATGGTCTTGTCGGTGACCGTGGTGGGTAGCGCATTGGTGGCGGCGGTGGTCGCCTCGTGAATGATCGTGGCGCGTTGTCGATCACTCAAGAAGGGGCTGTTACAGACGCCATTGAGGGCGTCGGTGAAGGTTTGCGCATTGGTGCAGGCGGGTTGCTGAGCGAGTGATGCGGTGATTTCGGCGCTGAGTGCCTCACCAAAACGGGCGTTTACCTCTGTGGCGTCGATTGAAAAGCTAATGCGCGGCTCTTTGCTGTCGAGCCAACGGTAGGTGCCGTCGATGATGGGTGGGCTGAGTTGTTTCATCTGTTCTTCAGTGAGACTTTTGGCGAGCGCGTTCTTTATGACTGTATCAGTGGCGAGATGTCCAAACGGTGATTCGGCAGCCTGCTGTACGATATAGGGTGCGATAACGTAGTCGCGCACCACTTGATAAGCGTGTGATTGATCTGCAACGATGCGCAGACCGTCAGGTGAGATGATTGTACGCTGTAAACAGTAGTTACATAAAAATACGAGGAGACATACCGCCAAAAGGCAACTCCATGCCCCGAGGCGGATCAGCCGAAATAGCTTCATGACTGTATTGTATGCTCTTCTGCCAAAAAAGCAAAGAACATTATGGTAGAATGAAGGGTGATATGGAGAGGTGCAGGAGTGGTTGAACTGGCCGCTCT
>JASLCR010000004.1 GCA_030145955.1 Candidatus Saccharimonadales bacterium | reverse complement strand
CGAGTTATTACGATTTGCGGATACAACCATGGTGCGAGCGATGTGCATCCTATTCACAAATATCGACGTCCTGCTTTTTATCACCTCATTCCACATGTCTATAGGGTAGTCGAACAGTTCGACTCCAAAACCCTTAGGCGCATCACGACCATTTACTCAACTCGCGACCATGTTGTCACGCCAAGCCATAGTCAAATCAATGGTGCCGAAAAACTCACACTCAATACGCCCGGACATCTTCTAGCAATCGCGAAGGTGCTTATCAAAAAGTCTCCACTTAAGCTTCTCAAGTAGAGCTAGTTGCTATTTCCCCAGATTATTCCTATACTACATATCTGTGAAGAAAAAATCATTCCCGCTGTACGAATGGCTCGCCACTTCGTTTATCATGGTACTGGTCGTGAGTAATATTGCGAGCGTCAAGCTTGTCGCAATCGGCTCCATTGTTTTTGATGCTGGCACAATCCTGTTTCCAATCTCGTATATTATTGGTGATATTATCGCCGAGGTGTACGGGTTCAAACGTATGCGCGGTCTTCTCATCAAAGGTATCGCCATGCTACTGGCGACCTCACTAACATTCTGGGTTGTCGGCCTTCTTCCAGCATCCGCCGACTGGGCGTTCCAGGGCTCATATGACAATATCCTCGGGGTCGTATGGCGCATTGTCTTTGCAAGCATCATCGCCATCTTCGTTGGCGAACTTATGAATGCCTACGTACTTGCCAAGCTAAAAATTGCCCGAAAAGGGAAAAATCTTTGGGGCCGTTTGATTGGCTCATCTGCTATCGGAAATCTTATCGATACTTCGCTGTTCTCAGTCATCGCTTTTATCGGCACCATGCCACTTGGTGTGCTGTTGCAGCTGATTATTTCCGTCTATTTGATCAAGATGGCGGTCGAAATTATTATCTCACCACTCACCGTTCGACTTATCACGTACATCAAAAAGCGCGAAAAGACCGACGTTTACGAAGAACCGCACCTGCTATCTACAAAGTAACGCCTGCTGGCAACTTGTCTTTGTAGTATCGTTCTAAAAATGTCTTTTTGTATTCAAAGAATGTACCATCAATAATCGACTCGCGAATCCGGTCAACAGTAGTCACGACAAATCGCTCATTGTGGATACTCGCCAGAGTAAACCCGAGCATCTCGTCGGAGCGCAGTAGGTGATTCACATAAGCCCGCGTGTAGTTTTCGCAAGCATAACAGTCGCATTCGCTATCAATCGGCGTAAAATCTGTCATGTACTGTTGGTTACGAATATTAATACGACCGTCATAGGTATACAGTGAGCCATTACGCGCCTGGCGTGTTGGTGCCACACAGTCGAATGTATCGATACCGTATTCCACGCCGAGGAAAAGATCAGCTGGCTGTGCGCCCATGCCAAGTAGATGGCGAGGCTTACCCTCAGGCAATGTTTCGTCGATCCAGCGCACCACGCTATTGATTTCACCCGGCTCAAATACTCCGCCAATGCCGTATCCATCAAAATCACGCTCGCCAAGGAAGCTTGCCGACTTTTTGCGTAGCTCTTCGCTACGCGCCCCTTGCACCACGCCGTAGAGCGCTTGCAGCGGCTCGCCACGCTCTTCATGTTCGACATTTAATTCATTGTGCCGCGCCAAGCAACGCTCCGCCCAAGCATGGGTGCGATCAACCGCTTCAACCAAATAGTCATAGTCTGCCAGTGGGGCGGGGCATTCATCAAACGCCATATGAATATCGGCACCAATCTTGTGCTGAAGTTCCATGCTCGATTCCGGTGTCATCAAGAGTTTTTGGCCATCAAGATGCGAACGAAAATGTGCACCTTTTTCAGTAATCTTCACCAGCTGCTCGGCAGACTTCTTCGCTAAGCTAGCGTCACCTTTTTCAGTATGCGCCACTGCGTCGATACCTTTTTTGTAGGCCACGCCAAGGCTAAATACCTGGAAACCACCACTGTCGGTAAAGGTCGGACCATCGTAGTTCATAAACCTTCCAAGTCCGCCAGCTTGCTCTACGATATCCGCGCCAGGGCGGAGCATCAGATGATAGGTATTTGCCAGGATCGACTGTCCACCAAGCGCTTTCACTTGCTCGACATTGAGCGTCTTCACGGTTGCTTTAGTGCCGCCCACAATAAATGCCGGCGTCTGGATATCGCCATGCGGTGTTTTTATCACGCCAGCTCGCGCCAGCGTCCCATCTAATCGATGAGTAATATCAAATTCGAGTGCTCTCATTTCTTCTAGTATACCACTAGTAGATCAGCATCGAGTCGCCGTAGCTAAAGAACATATACCGTTCATGAACCGCGTGTTCATAAGCAGGCTTTAGTTTGTCCCAGCCAGCAAAAGCCGCCGTGAGCATCAGCACGGTGCTGTCTGGCATATGAAAGTTCGTTAGCAGGCCATCAATTGTCTTAAATTCGTAGCCAGGATACATAAAAATATCTGCTTCACCAGAAATATCTGCCGGTGCTTCACTAAGAATCTGTTCATGCGCATATTCGAGTGTACGAGTGACGGTTGTGCCGAGCGCAAAGACTCGCTTACCATCACGCTTCGCCGCCTGAATCGCTTCAATCGTCTGGCGTGGCACCTCAAAATATTCTTTATGCATAGTATGTTTTGTCACATCATCAATACGAATCGGCAGAAACGTGCCAAGTCCCACATGAAGGGTAGCATTGACCACGATTACACCTTTTTGTTTCAACTCCTCAAGCGTCTCCTCGGTCATATTCAAGCTCGCCGTCGGTGCAGCCACTGAGCCTTGTTCTGCAGCAAACACGGTTTGGTAACGATCGATATCAGCGTCAGTAGCCTCACGTCGCATATACGGAGGAAGCGGGACGGAACCGTGAGCATCGGCGACTTCCAATAAGTCGCGGGCGCTTTTTATCACCGCTAGGCCACCACCAAGGATTTCCACGACCTCAAGCTCATCATCGCCAACCTTCAGCTTATCGCCAACACTCAGTTTTCGGCGGTAGATTACCTTGTGTGTATGCCAGTCATCTGTTTTGCCGTGCTTCTCTACGAGAATTAGCTCACGCTTGGCGCCATTGCTTACTTTTTCAACAATCAGACGCGCTTTGATCACTTTTGTATCATTAATCACCAGTACATCGCCAGCATTCAGGTAGTCGACACAGTCGGCATACAGTCGGTCTGCCAACTCTCCAGTCTGGCGATTAAGTGTCAATAAGCGCGCTTCACCGCGTACTGTTGGCGGTTTGTCGGCGATCAGCTCGTCAGGAATGTCGTAATGAAAGTCAGATAGTTGCATTATCTTATGGTATCAGAGGTCGCTACTTTTCACTACCGAGGCATTGTGTGAGTAGCACTTTCATGGTATAGTTCGGATACCTTTTACCGTCCAGAGATAAAGGAGTAGAGCATGGCTCGAAAGCGCCCTCTGGACGCAGAGGTAGGAAATGCGTCCGACATCATCTTCATCTACAAGAGCAAGGTGGAAAGCGGCAACGCTTCCAAAGAAGAGAAGGCCGTCTACTACGAAGCATGCGCAACTTTCGCCGGAGCACAAACCCTGCGAGGAGACGCGCTCAACGTCGTTAGAGGCACCGGATACATCACCCTCGGCCTGATGGCCTGTGCATTGTTCTGGTGGGGCCTCTACCTTGGAGTGAAGTTCATCTTCAGCTCTTTCGTACAGGCCTACCTGACCCTCGCTCATCTGTGAAATACGGCTCGAAGCAAATCGCTCGCCGTTTCACTGGTGAGCGATTTTGCTTTTCTGGTAGCTGATCCACTATAATACAGACACACTATGCGGAGGACATCTCAACAACACTCATCACAATATCTTCAACAGGGGATTATTGCGCGAAATTTCCGCTACGCGCTTACTTTTATTGTTGCACTCTTTATCCTGGCTGCACTATATCTTGGTGAATGGCTCAATGTTTACGACAAACTTTGGTGGTGGGATGACATGCTCCATGGCCTTTCTGGCGTCATAATCGGGCTTATCGGGCTGCTTGCCATCTACTTTTTCAACGCGCGCCATTCCATGGCCCTTCGACCAATGTTTGTCGCGGTATTTGTGTTCTGTTTTGCCGTCACCATAGGAGTCGTATGGGAAGTATTCGAATTTGCCATGGACTTCTTTTTCAAGACCGCCATGCAGCAGTGGAACATGGGGCCGCAGGCTATCGTAATGGGCAAGGAGTATCAGGGCCCAGGGTTGCGCGATACCATGTCGGACCTCATTCTTGCATCCATAGGATCACTCATTGCCGCCATTGCCGCATATATAGCCTACAAGCACAAGCGCCCAACCGTCCTGATTGCCATGCGTCAGACATTCCCTTGGATACGCCGTTCAAGTTCCAGGAAATCTTAGGTAGACTGCTGTTCCTCAGGCTTTGACTCGAATGTATTGATAAATAAGTTCTTTACCGCCCTATAGCCAATTCTTGTGTGAGTATGAAGCTGCTTGATCATGCGCTCTTCAACAAGCGACATTTTGGGTGGTAGCGTCTTGTCATAAGCGGCGAATACATTCGAATGTTTCGTCATTGCAAAAGTACCT
>JASLCR010000090.1 GCA_030145955.1 Candidatus Saccharimonadales bacterium | reverse complement strand
GCAAATCAACCAATACCAATTACTGTCGAGTACTACGAGGCGACAAGTGGTGCAAGTATGGATCTGCTTATTAAGGGCACGAACCTTGGCGAGCAACAGATGCCAGTTACCTGGCTTGCGCCAAATGCTAATGTTCTGCCTGATGGCTGGGAGCTTGGTCTTGGTGACGAAGATGCGAATTTTGAACGGCTTCAAATTCAAAGTAACGCCGCAACCCTCTCCGATAGTACCGGTCAAAAGTATGAATACACCTGGAACGGCAGCGGCTACAAAGCGCCAGAAAACCAAGAGGCAACACTGCTACGTAATGATGACAATACCTACACCGTACTCGATACCGATGGCAAAACGTACCTATTTGACGCCGAAGGCAAGTTAACATCGGTGACTGCACCCGAGGATGATCGTAAACCAGCTGCGCTGAAGTATGAGTATGCGGGCAATCCGTCGCGCCTTGTCAAAATATCAGATGGAGTCAACACGGCACGCGGCGGTACATTGCACTACTCTGGCGACAGTGAGTGTCAGACATTGAGCGGTTTTGATGCGGCACCTGCGGGATACCTATGTGCGTTTAAGACAACTGACGGCAAAAAGACTACCTTCCAATACAAAGATGGCAACTTGGCACGTATCGCCCAACCTGGTGATGACTACGACGACTACGGATATGATGCACTCGGACGTATAACTAGCTATCGAGATAGTCTGGCGAACGACGCAATTGCGTATGGGGTGCGAGACAACAATAGCGAGGCAACGAGCGAAATTACCTACGATGTTCAGGGGCGTGTGAGTGCGGTAAAGGCCCCGGCTCCTACTCCGGGTGCAAGTAGAGAGGAGACAACGCTCAACTACGCGAGTGGTGCTACCGAGATGCATGTAACTGGTGCATCTGAGCCGCATGGGTTTAGTAGAAAAGTAGCCTACGACAGCCTCTTCCGCACCACGGCAGAGACGGATCTAGCAAATCTTACCACTACTACTCAGTGGCATGCTGATAAAGACCTGGTACTTGCAACCACCGACCCAACTGGCCTGAAATCGACAACCATCTACGATGAAAACGATCGTCCAGTGGATACCTATGGCCCGGCGCCAGCAAGTTGGTTTGGTGCCGATCGCAAGCCGCTGGCCGATAAAGTAAACGATGTACCTCGCGTGCAGACTGGCTACGACGAAGGTATCAATGGTCTTGAGGCAACCGTGTATGACAATACGAAGCTTCTGGGTGTACCAAAACTACACGCTACCGGCATGACTCAAGCTCCAGAGCCGTATTACGATATTAATCTTACAAATAGCGAAGTGACTCCTACTGACGGACTTTCTATCCGCACAACAGGCAAGATACGCTTGAATCAAGCGGGAACCTATTCGTTCCGTCTCTATCATGGTGGCGGCGCACGCATGTATATTGATGATCAGCTTGTTATCAACAACTGGACGGCAGGCAATGAGCGATTTAGTGGCGCCGGAGATTACGTCAATACTACGGCAGGAAAGTATGTTTCTGTTGTTATCGAGGCATTCAAGCCGGGTACAACTGGCAGCGGAATCAATGGCCGTGCTGTAGCGGTGCTGCACCAAAAGGCCCCAGGACAGACCGCTTTTAGTGGTACCAATCTGACCCAGCAGCTTACTCCTGCGTATAACTTAACGACCAGTACGAAGGCGTATGATAGCCAGCTCGGGAATACTGAGACAAAGACTAGTTATTTAAAGCCCGAGTATAGTCTTGTTGATAGAACTACCCTTGATCCCTCGGGTCTTAATTATGTTTCCGAGGCAACGTATGAGAACCCTGGAGATGGATTCCTACGTCAGGTAGATAGAACCCAGCCGGCTGGATCAAAAACAAGTTACGAGTATTATGGCTCATACGACACCAGAGATAATCCATGTACTACAGAAACAGAAGCGATTCTGCAGGGCGGTTTTGGAAAAAAGACTACTGAACCTGACCCTGATGGTAGCGGTAGCCAGTCTGGACGATCAACAGAGTCTATCTATGATGCATCAGGTAATGTTATTGCTTCTCGCTACAATAATGACCCTTGGTCGTGCACTACAGTAGATGAGCGAGGCAGGGTAATATCTGTGATGACGCCTGCTCGCGATGGTAAAACAGGGCGAACGGTAACATATGATTTCGTTGTTGGTAATAACCCTCTCAAGAGTAGCGTTACTGACTCAACCGGAACTGTAACTACAGTTACGGACTTGCTTGGTCGCTCGGTCGAGCATGTAGATACATACGGTAAAGTTACGCAAATAGTCTATGACTCTCTGGGCAGGTTAGCCTCGAGAACTAGCCCTGTAGGCGCAGAAACATTTGAGTACGATGCGTATGATCAGCTTGTTGTGCATAAACTTGATTCTGCCGTAATGGCATCAGTTGCGTATGACGGCTATGGCCGAATCAGCAACGTGCAGTATGGTGCAGGCATATCGCTTAGTGCGATTAACCGTGATCAACTCGGCAGAGAGACCGGCTTAACCTTTACAAGTGGAAATGGTGACCTGGCGAGCGACATAGTGACGCGCCACACATCAGGGGTAATTAAGGAGGGGGTAGAGAATGGGGTTACAAAATCTTACTCCTACGATAAGCTCGGAAGGCTTACGAGCGCTCAGATAGGCGATAATGAATTTAGTTACAGTTTTAATACAGCAGCCTCAACCTGTTCAAGTCTGGAAGCAAGTAATCCAGATGCTGGCAAGAACGGAAACCGTACACAACTAACCGTTAATGGCCAGGTGACTACCTATTGCTATGACTGGGCGGATCGTTTGATCAGTAGCTCAAATAATACACTAACGAATGTTGAGTATGACACGCACGGCAATATAACCGGATTAGGTGATCCATCACATAAAACCAAGCTTGACTACGATATCGATGACCGTAATGTCGGTATAAGCTCAGGTAATAAAGAGACGACATATGTGCGTGATGCTCTCGATCGTATTGTCTCTCGTGAAGTGAAAGAGGGTGACACTATTACGGAGCACGTAAGATATGGCTTTGCCGATGATGAAGATAGTCCGTCCTTTACACTCGACGGCAGTAATAATGTTGTACGCGGCTATCTCTCTCTTCCGGGCGGGGTGAGTCTGACCATCAACCCATCCTCGACAAGTGCAGGAGCAGTTACGTATAGTTTGCCAAACCTCCATGGTGATGTGATGGCTACGGTAAATGCTGACGGTACGATAATTGGTAAATATATGACGGGGTCATTCGGTGAAGCTCTACCCATCACCCCGAGCTCAATAAGTGCTGGCTCGCCAAGTAACACTGGTGACACAACATCTGTTGGATACTTAGGAAAATATCAGAAGGCTACCGACCTGACGACAACATCGATTGATGGCGGTATTGTTCAAATGGGTGCACGTGTATATATTCCTATGCTGGGTAGATTTACCTCTGTCGATCAGATCGATGGAGGTACCGACAACGATTACGTTTATCCGACAGACCCGGTAAACTCCTTTGATACTGACGGAAAAGCTTTCTGGTTTCTGATACCGATAGTTGCTAGAATAGTAATTCAGGTTGCAATAAAGCAAGCAGCAAAAAAGGCGGCACAATTAGCGGCAAAGAAAGCGGCGCAACAAGCAGCGAAACGTGCGGCAGAAGTTGCGCGCAAGAAGGCTGCTGAAGCTGCACGGAAAAAGGCAGCGGAGACGGTTAGGAAAAAAGCAGCTCAGAAGGCGGCGGCAGCCCGTAACTCAATGCTCAATAGAGTGGTTAAAGATATTAGAATTAACTCTGGTCACGGAAATCGCAATAATCGAACAGGATTGGCTACTGCACGAGTAGAGTCAGCCATAAGGAATAGTGTTAAATTGAACAAGAACAGTCTCAAGTCTGGTCAGTCAACTCAATTTAAGGTAAGGGTTGGCGATAGGAGTATCTGCTATAGAGCTATGATAATCAATCAGTCGTATGTAAATGTAGGTACATACTTTAAATGTTAGGAGATAGGAAAATGCTTGAAAAGCCCACGGAATATCAAAGCCAGCTTATTGAAAGGTTACTCAGTCGCGACTTTCCTGGGGTTGAGTCACTCAGAGAGCAAGCAAAGCATTATAATGTCGAAAACTATACAGATCGTGATGGCAATGGTAGTTTTGCAATTCATCCAGACAAGACATTAGCGCCAGCTGCTGATCTGGAGTTTACAGTACCTGTAGAAGGAGTAGTAGAGGTGTCGCCTCCTATCGAGTATCTGCTACATACTAGCTCAGGTTATATTACTGAGCTAGAAGTGGTTACTTATGGAGAGAACTCCGTTAGTTTTCCCATAGCGCTCGAGAAAATAAGAGTGCTAACACATGCAGAGCGAGTTCAATATGAAAAAGATTAGTGTATGGAAGATGGTAGGGTTATACGTTATAACTCTCGGAATATATTCCATTGTCTGGATGGCAAAGCGACGCACTGAGCTGATGCGACACACAAAGGTTGTAATTCCTCATTGGCTTTGGCTAGTTATACCGATCGTCCTTACTATCACCGGGATGCTCGCAACTATACTTGTTGGTAGATTCATTGGGCTCGATGAGGTGGTAAGCTTGCTGCTATCTATGCTTGTGTTCTCAATAGGCTCTTTAGTGGCATTTGCTATTAGCTTATGGTGGATGCATTGCTTTGGTAAGGCGGTCGAGGTGGCAACGCATGGGAAGTTCCCGTATATCTGGACAATGCTGTACTGGATTTTTCTCGGTGTAGTGACATTGTTTGCCCAGCAGTACTGGCTGAATCGTACCAAGAAAGGCGAGAAAAATGCGGCACCCACCAAACGATTTATTACACTATCTATAGTAGTCATATGTCTGTCCTTTGTAGTTGGTGGCGTGTTGACCATGGTCTCGGTGGCAACATCAATCAGTCTTAATGGGGATGATATTGAGATGATTACCGAAAAGTCAGCAGAGTCAGAAAGACTGTATAAAGATCACGAGAAATGCATGAAGCAGCTTGAAGCCGACTTTCCTGGTGATTTGACGGAAGATAATGAGGCCGACTACGGAGAGCGTTACGATAAATGCGAAGATATTCGTATGCGGCAAAATAAAGTCGTTGAAGAGCTGCAAAAACTTTAATTGCAAATCATTAGCTCAGGGCTCCAAGGTATACAATGATGTTCCTTGTGTAAAGTATAAATAGCTTCCTTGGTAGCGTAATTATTAGCAAACATTCTTTGAGGTACGGTATAATTCGATTAATTATGGTAACGCAAAAGTTTAATCCACTTGATTTCTTTACTGAGTTTAAAAAGAAAATCGAGGCAATCAATAAGTATCCTTTGTCGAAGCAGAATCTACATATCAATGAGGATGCATTGCAGCATGTATTGGATGATGACACCGATGAATCAGTTCCATTTGCTGTGGTAGAAATGGCCAGACCACACCACAAAGATGATTTATTATTTTCATGCGAATTCTATCCTTCAGCCATAATGCTAACGACAGGTTCAGATTATCCTATTGACATCGATTACAAAGAACTCAAGCTCTCTTCTTCTCAGTTGGCAGAGCGGTTAGTGGCGATTTTGATAGGGCTATGTAATGGGCAGATTGCATCGATGTACACGATAGCCAATAATCGAATTCAGGCTATAGAGCTGCTATATAAAGCACCGAAAGCTACGTTGTATGCAGCTTTTTACACACTCGATACATTTCAGAGCAAGAGAGCGCTTCGTTATGTAGATTACGAAACAGATGTATATAAAAACGATCTTGATTTTAAGCAAGTCGATGTGGATATCCGACTTTTGTCTAAGTTCTTCCCACGGCCTGTTAATTTCGGTGGCATGCGTGGAGCGATCGCAAATCTTGCCGATCCGCTCACTCTGGAAGAATGGCAACAACTTGATGGTAAAAGGTTTGATCAACGCTGGGACAACTACATCGCTAAAAGGTTCGGTGAAAAGAAAACTTGGAAGCAGTGGGCACAAAAGTATTCCCACTTTGAAGTAATGACAGTATCCTTTTATTCGTATGCGTTTTTTGGCTACCCTACTCGCGATGAGCTAGTGAGTTGGGTACTGATTGCTGCTGGAACATTTGGGCTCTGGCTCTCATTTCGCCGACTTCGTAAAGGTGACTTCATCCCACAGCTGTATATGTTGAGCGCATACTTCATTAGTCTTATTGCGATATTTGGATTTACGGAAATTGAGGAAAAAAGTTTCATGCACTGGCTGATTTTTATTATCATGCTTGAGCCTATTGTCGAGATGATACTGATGGATGGCGGCCGACCTGTTAGACGCATCAAGAGCCGTCAAGCTAAATGAGGGGTAGCCGTCATGACATTGACATTGTTAATAATTAATAGTATAATTTAAAACATGAAATATGAAGCTCCTAAAGGGTCAAAGCAAGAAGAAATTTTCCTAGATGAAAGTGACGAAAGCTTATGGGATGAGCAGCGTCGATTAGCAGCCGAGTATAAAGCACTTGTGCAAAGTGGCGCCACTCAGGAAGCGATTGATGCAAAAATCATTGAAGTCAATAATCATGTTGCTACATTGGTAAATGCGGGTGAGGTTGCAGATGAGGATGGATGGGTTTACGGTATAGGCTTTAATCCAAATTTAGACGACCCTGATCAGCATAGCGACTTCTAGTCTTGATAAATCTACATGCCAGAAAAGCCATCGAAGTCGGTGGCTTTTTGCATATTTTACGACCACTGGTATATACTTACAGTAAAGGTGTTATACTAATGAAATTAAACAATCTGAGGCAGGTGGGGCAGCGTGCAAGAGGTGCGCTTTAAGCTCAGGGCAATTATGAAGGCAGAGGGATAAGCGTGACGATTAAAGAAACAGCCGGGAAAGTACTTCTTTACTTTTATCAGCTTCATCGTACCGTACCGGCGAGCATGCCGTACCGACAACTTGGCTTTGTGGAGAAAAAAGACGGTCGTATGTCGGTGACGAGCGACAAGAAGTGGTTAACCGGAGACCTTTTGCGTATTAATCCGTCTTCATCGGATATTTATAACGCATTTTCTTTCCTTATCGACAAAGGCTACATTGGTTCTCGTGAACGTGCAACAGGTGGCACAAAAATTTATGTAGGCATTCGGCTGACCGATCTTGGTATTGATATGGTGGAAGGTGTTGAGCAGGGCAAGGATGGCCGTGATGATTTTACTCGGGCATTTAATATTGCAGTGCCAAGTGGGACAGATGTTGAGAATCTTATTAAAGAGAGTCTTAGCGTACTACTTACTGAACCAACCGAGTAGCTAATTGCTGCTCGCGTGCTTCTTATGCTATGATGAGAAAAGTAAAATTTGGAGAATGGAGAAAACAGAGGCATGAGTGGGGGACCGTTTCGTGTTAATCAGCAGGGGGACAGGCGAGCGGTTGTGACTCGACCAGAGCCGGTGCGTCGACAGCCCGAGGAATCATCAGTCGAGGCGCCAAGTGCCGTGCCGCGGCCTATACATAGCTCACCAAAGCAGGAGAAAAGCTCGAAGCGCTTTGTTTGGCCGGTTGTTATTGCAGCAGCAGTGGTTGTAGTAGCGATAGTAAGTTGCTTTGCATGGATGAATCTTCAGAAGGCACCTTCCGCAAGTATTGTAGTTGATAGTAGTAAATACCAGGCGGTGTTCTTTACGAACGGCCAAGTCTATTTTGGTAAGCTGCAGTCTGTTAACCAAGATTATCTCAAGCTAACTGATATTTTCTATTTACAAGCAGCTGGTGATGACAGCGCAAAGAATCCACAAAACGCTGCAAAGCAAAACAGTGACGTACAGCTGATTAAGCTTGGTAATGAAATTCATGGTCCAGAGGACGAAATGATCATCTCTAAAGACCAGGTTCTCTTTTACGAAAATCTAAAACCAAACAGTAAAGTTTCAGAGACAATCAACAAGTATAAAAACTAATCAATTCGTTGGTGAATAATACTCCTCCGTCTATCTCCGATTTCGTTCGACCATCAGGCCGACCAAATACGCCGCGCAGTGCCCAAGTGCCCAAAGCGCAGCCTCGTGTAATGGAAGTGGATCATCCACTGGCAAAAAAGAAGCGCAAGCACGCAGGCAAGACGAAAAAGTTGTACGTTATTGCTGGTGCTACCGTATTGCTTGCTATTATCGGTGGAGTTTACGCATATAATACAGCCTTCAACCAACCGATACTTGATAGTGCAGTAGTCGCACAAGCAACATTTCCAGTATATGCGCCGAGCACTCTGCCCGAGGGGTACACGGTTAAAAAAGATGCAACAAACATCAATAATGGCGTGCTAATCTATACCCTTGCGAATGAGAAGGCAAATTCAGCGATTACAGTAACTGTACAGCCATGGCCAACAGGCTTTAATATGTCGAAAATGGTAGAGGGTGGCTCAATTAACGGTACCTCTGTAAAAGTTGGCACATTGTACAATCTCAGTACGGAAAGCTCAACAAAATATCTTCTTGATATGGGAAGTACGTTGATATTCTTAACGTCACCAAAAAAGGTTGATGCCTCAACAATTCGCTCGTTAGCCGATAGTCTCGAAAAAGTGAACTAGCTATCACTGGACGATCTGTAAGATTCCGAATGAGCCGGCCTTGATGGTTGTCTCGGCAGTATCTCCTGATTTCATGCGGAGCTTGAGATCTCCCTTTGCATCTGTCTTGATGTAGCCTTCCATGGTTGACGTGTAGGCGGTACTTGAGTTTTGCACGCCTGTAGTAGTGGTTGCCGCGTCGCCAGTACCACAGTAGGCGCCCCAGGTGCCAGGTGTGGCTGCACTGAGCGTTGCGGTAGTGTTGACGCACCAATGGTTTGATTCTGGATCAGTAGGGGTAGTGACACCAAATCCGATACCAGTTGTTGAGGCGGCAGCTTCGTGAATGATTACAAATTTGTAGTAGTACTTTGTATTGGCGTCGAGTGAGAACGAGAGGTCGGAGACATCAATTGGGTCGGTTGTTGAGTTGGAGACATCGGTGCTCACGGTTGCAGAAACTGGCAGCGGGGTAATACAGTCTTTCCATTTGCCGTCTTCATAGCATCGGAACCGGCCTGTGTCGCTACTGTAGTACATGGCGCCATTCACGCCCGTTGGGTCACCAGCACTTGTCTTGGTGTCGAGTACCAGGGTGGTGCCGGTGCTGTCACTTGTGCCAATGGTTACACGGTTGTTGGCGTTGTCGACATTGAGCTGGCTTGTGCCACTGGCATTTTGGACGTTGAATGCATTCGTCGAGTCAGACGAAATACTGCCGGTGCCACTAATACGGAAATGAGCAGACTGATTGGCGCTGTTTTGATTTTGAAGGAAGCCACAGTTCGCACTGTTCTGAAGACAAACCGTTCCGTCTTCATCGGGCAGTGTATAGGTACGGTCTTGTGATAGATTTGATGAGCTAATAACTGCCGTATGGCCAGCGCCGTCGGAAATACCGAGCGAACCGGCATTTGCATTTGTATTACCAATAGTGACAGTTGGGCCGCTTCCACTGCTTGCTACGTTAAAGAGTGAGTCTCCGGCTGTACTTTGCACTTGTAGAGCATTTGCCGAGCCAGTTGCTGGCTTAATGAGCGTGGTGCCATTTACAGTGAGCATTTTACCATTTGCCACCGTTGTATCACCGTTAAGACTCACAGCACCGGTACCTGTCTTGAGTGTGCCAGTGCTGAGTGACTGGTCAAAGCTGCCCGATCCTGCACTAAAGGTAAGGTCTTTATTAGCAGCAATGGTGACATGTTGATTGAGATTAATCGCCGTGGCATTAGTGGTACCGATATCGAGCGCGACACCGGTTGCTGTGTCGAGAGCTGGTGCCTGAAGAAGCGTATCGGCACGACCAGTACCAGAAATCCAGAAGTTAGTGGCTGTTTGTTGAAGGCTATTTTGGTTTTGAATAAAGTCAGAGGCATCTTTGCCGTCAAGCTTGTCGGCATTAAGCGCAAATGGCGTGGCGGTAAGCTGTTTCATTGGAAGCATCTCGCCATCTGCTGCGCATGGCGAGGTATTGAAACTTGTACAGCCGGCATCTGAGCCGGCGATATTCATTGATATCCAAAGTGTGTCTTGATTCCAGTCAACGTTATTACCAAATGCCGTACGCGAGCCGAGGTCAACTGAGAAGTAGCCATTTTTAACACGAACACCACTGTTGCTGTTGTTGTTGACATACGATTCAGTCCATTTGAGCGTACCACCTGGGTTGCTTGCAGCTGTACCTGCACCATCTTGGTAGATCTTGAACTGCATGTTGTAGAAGCCGTCAGCAACAATACCGCCGCTGGCGTTCTGGAGGCGTCCCTGGAAGCCGATTGTCTTATTGATACCTTCTACACCATGTGCTGGCATACTCAAAAATAGCGTTGTAGTTAACGCAACACATAGCGCAAGAAGGCCTGCTGTCCACAGGATACGACGCTGCCTAAAAATGGTGGGTAGGTGGAACCACACTGTCATTTATTTTGTGTTTCTCTTTATTTTTTCTCTGTTACGAGAGTAAAAAATATTTGTTTCACTGTGACGTGTGGTGGTTCATCAAAGCTTGCCGTTATTCTAGCATGAGCGGCTTGCGGCTGACAATAGATTTCTACATAAATGTTTATGTTTATGCATTGATATGGTCCGTAGTGAAAGCCATAGTGCCTATGCTATAATGAGCCCAAGCACCGACTAAGGGAGATAAGGGGAGACAAAAAGGCAGTGAAAAGTGCGCGTATTGCTTTGGGCATAGTGGCAGGTATTGGCATGCTGCTTGCGGTGCTTTCTCCTACGCATGTATTTGCGGAAGCAGATTATGGCGGCGGTAGCGTACAGGGGTATGCAGCCGATAAGTCGCTTGATATTGGCACAATTGTTCAGCTAACTGGCAAGGAGTCGCAGCGAGTTGCTGTAGCAACGCAATCAAAACTTGGTAATATGTTCGGCGTTGTTGTGGAT
>JASLCR010000078.1 GCA_030145955.1 Candidatus Saccharimonadales bacterium | reverse complement strand
TGATTGCTGCTGCAAAATCAAGCGGGTTGCCGATTAGCGTTAAGACACGTCTTGGGTACTCGCGTGTTGATGAGTGGCGAGATTGGCTAACGCATATCTTGCAGCAAGATATAGAAAATCTTACCATTCACCTACGCACCAAAAAAGAGATGAGCAAAGTACCCGCTTATTTTGAACTTATCCCAGAAATTGTGAAACTCCGTGACGAAATTGCACCGCAAACATTACTGACTATTAATGGAGATATTGAGGATAGGGAGCAAGGCCTCAAGATTGTCACAGAAAATCCAGGTGTCAATGGCATCATGATCGGCCGCGGTATTTTCCATAATCCTTTTGCATTTGAGCACGAGCCAAAAACTCACTATCGAGACGAATTACTCGATCTCCTTCGCCTACAGCTCGACCTGTACGATCAACACTCACATCTGACAAACCGACCCTTTGATACACTCAAGCGTTTCTTTAAGATATATGTTCGCGATTTTGCCGGAGCTGCTGAACTCCGCGATAAGCTGATGCATACAAAAAGCACGGACGAAGTCCGCGCTTTACTGGACCAATAATACCCTTAGGTGACTTGGAGGATTACCGGAGTTTTATCGCTTGGTAGTCGGTCTGCAACCGAAATGTGCTTAGCAACATCAGCAATAGTAGCTAATGCATATCCACGAGCACCGCTCTGACCACTCAATTTTTCAGCAACCTCTTTAGTGGCCTTAAGATTCCAAGTAAACCCGTCATCCTCAAGCGGCATCGTCATATCCCCGATAATAATCGTTAGCTTTGGCTCTTTGTGTCCATGATATTTATCATCGTCCACTTCCAGATCGGCAACATTCTCAGGGTACTCGACCGCGACACCGTCGACGTATTTTTGACCATCCCAGCCCTTAGATTCGAGGAAGTCTGCCGTCTTACCAGCATTGTCACGTACAGTCTCAAACAATGCGCCAAATGCTTCATCCCCAAGAGACTGCTTTATTGCATCAAGTTGTAAGTATTCAGTAACTTCCGGTATCGATAGAAGTGCTTTTACTGCATTCATTACATTTGGTTTTTCATGAATAGCACGGTTGTCTGCAATTTCACCGTTCGCACCGCCACACCCGCCAAGATGCGCTGATCGGTAGCCGACAACCTTATCAATGATTGCAATATCATCACCAAGTGCTGAATCCGAATTTAATGTTTCAGTGATCGATGCCTCTGCATTGAGTGCAACACCAAGATTGGAAGCGGAGCCACCCACACGACGAAGACGAATCCTCGGCTCAGACCCATCCGCATTACACTTACACGTACGCCCATCGATGCAGTTCGTACAGCTCAGATCATTTGGCTCGACAAGCCTTTCGTTATCACGCTCTGCCACCTGCTGCAGTTCATCCTCGCTTGCTTCTGCAAGACTCGATGGAATACCGTCAGGATTACCGAGGCCGAGGTCTCGTAATCGACCAATAACTACTGCTTTTCGTTCGCGAGTTTTTTCCATCTCAATATTACCTTGTACTGTTTCAGACATATTTTACTCTTTAGTTTGTTATTATCCTTGAATGATTGTACGCCTACCAAATAATTTGTAAACCCGCTACATATGACGTAGTAATAGCAGCAAGCTACACTATATCTGCTATACTATAAGTAATGACGAAGCCCAATGGTGACTCATTTCTGCCGCATGTCGAAGATATCGACATCACTCAAGTATTGTTTGAAGATATCGTAGACCCCTCGCATAGAGCAAGGTTTGAGCGTCTTGCGCAGACAAACCCAGAAATAGTCCAAGAAATCATCAGACGCGCTTATATAAGCGCGTCTGAATTATCTTCAAGTTCGGTTAGCACTACCGTGGAAGCTCAAAAGATGATTATCGACAACGTCACTTTTGCCCTAAGTGCTCTCGAAGCGTCACTTCGGCGGCTTTCTAGCGACGATGGCGACGACGAAGTCCCGCCACGTTCAAGCGCACCTGATGGCGATCAACCAGCGCTGTAGCTTTTTCGAGCTCAACTGCGTTCTTAGCACTCTTTTGCATAGCCAATGCTTTTTCAAGAGCTGCTTTTGATTCGGCCTCGATAATGTCATCACCATGATCTGCTTCGTCGACAAGCACCTTCACGAGGTCTGGTGAGATTTCAATCACACCGCCCGATACTGCAAAGTAGTCAAGCTTGCTGTCAGGATCGTCTTTTTTTGTACGCACCGCAATCGCACCAGGTACCGCTACGCTTACTAGTGGCTCGTGCCCAGGAAAGACACCAATCGGACCGGCTGCGGTAGGGAGCTGCACTTCATAGACCTCTTCATCTTTTTGCACACCCATTAGTGTTACAAGCTGCAAACGCATCAGAGCACTAGTCCTTCTTCTCGCTTAGCGGGCCAGGCGCCATGTAGAACCAGCTCTCAGGCTTGTCATCGTACTTACCATCGAGGATATCACGTGCATCCTTGATAGTATCCTCAAGCTTACAGTACACACCCTTATTGCCGGTAAACTGCTCAGCTACGTGGAATGGTTGCGCGAAGAAACGCTGCAAACGACGAGCACGGTTGACTGTCTTTTTCTGTTCGTCAGAAAGCTCGTCCATACCAAGGATCGCAATGATATCTTGGAGGTCTTTGTATTCCTGCATCGTACGCTGGACTTCACGAGCAACTGAGTAGTGAGTTTCACCGATCACTTCTGGGTCGAGTGCATTCGATGAGCTATCAAGCACATCAACAGCCGGGTAGATACCAATTTCAGTGAGCGCACGATTCATTGAAATCGTCGCATCGAGGTGAGCAAAAGTAGTTGCAGGAGCTGGGTCAGTCATGTCGTCAGCCGGCACGTAGACAGCTTGCACTGAAGTAATCGAACCCTTCTTTGTCGAAGTAATACGCTCTTGGAGCATACCCATCTCTTGCTGGAGGTTTGGCTGGTAGCCCACCGCAGACGGCAAGCGACCAAGTAGGGCAGACACCTCGGCCCCGGCCTGCGTATAACGGAAAATGTTGTCGACAAAGAGCAGTACATCTTTTCCTTCATCACGGAAGCTTTCCGCCATCGTGAGACCAGAAAGCGCTACGCGAAGACGAGCTCCAGGGGGTTCGTTCATCTGACCAAAGACAAGTGATGTCTTGTCGAGCACCTTGCTGTCCGCAAGTTCTTCGTAAAGGTCTTTACCTTCACGAGTACGCTCACCAACACCAGCGAACACCGAGTTACCTGAGTGGTAGGCAGCGATGTTATTGATAAGTTCCTGGATAAGAACCGTCTTACCGACACCCGCACCAGCGAAGAGACCAGCTTTACCACCTTTAGTAAGTGGAGCAATGAGGTCGATTACTTTAATACCTGTCTCGAGGATCTCAGTCTTGTTTGACTGCTCAGCAAGAGTAGGGGTATCACGGTGAATTGATGCGCGCTTGCCAGTCACCGCACCCTTGCCGTCGATTGGGTTACCAACCACGTCAAACATACGACCCTGAGTCTGCTCACCAACAGGTACAGAGATAGGAGCACCCGTTGCTTCTACTGCGTCACCACGCTTCAGGCCATCTGTGCTACTCATCGCAATCGCACGTACAGTATGCTCATCGAGGTGCTGTGCAACCTCAAATACAAGTGTATCTTTACCACGCTTGATCTCGAGTGCGTCATAAATCGCCGGTAACTTCTTGTCAGTAAACTCAACGTCTACGACAACGCCCACGACTTGGGTTATTGTTCCAGTTTGTTTAGTCATCATATTCTCCTTTAGTGCCAACTTGTCCTATCTGATTACCGAGATGGATATCTGTTAATGCTGCTTTAGCTAGCGATTTATCTTGTTCGGTAGACGTATTCTCTATCTGTTCTATAGTCTCACCCTGACACGGCTCTCTCAACTGCCTTCTCCGATTAGCCTCCCATCGTCCGTATCCATGGTCGGGCCTGCAGCTACCTACTTCGCTCATTTCATTGCCTCCGCGCCGCCACTGATCTCTGCGAGCTCTTGGGTAATTGCTGCCTGACGAGCCTTATTCATCGCAAGCGTCAGATCGTCGATCAGGTCGGATGCATTATCGGTCGCATTCTTCATGGCAAGCATGCGCATACTGTGCTCACTGGCACGAGCATCGAGCTGCGCCTGGAAGAGTTGTGCACCGACAAGACGGTAGACAACGCTCTCGAGTACCGTCTCAGCATCCGGCTCAAATGTCGCTTCTGTGAGGCGTTCAGTATCGAGCTCAAGGCTCGCACCAGCAGGAAGGAGACGCTCCACTTTTGGCTTCTGCGTAATACTACTGATAAATTCCGTGTAAACTACGTCAACTGCATCAACTTCGCCCTCAAGGAACATCTTGTAGGCAACATCAAGTGCACCGCGCAGTTCAGTACCTTCAAGTGAGTCTGGTAAGTCTTCGTAAACACCAGCCAGCTCATGATCTTTCAGACGCGTCACAAACTGCGTCACACGGCGGCCGATAGCGATCGACTTCGTCTGGATACCAGCTTTTTTATCAGCCATCAGCTCACGGATGTGCTGCTTGGTGATATTTGAGTTATATGCACCGGCAAGGCCCTTGTCGCTTGCAATCGTAATCAGCAGTCGCTTTTTCACCTCACGCACTTCAAATAGTGGGTGGTTCTCGGTCGCCCCCTGTTTAGCTAGGTGAGCCAAGATTTCACGAGCCGTCTGAGTATAAGGAGCGGTAGCTTTAGTAGCCTCTTGCGCACGGCGCATCTTTGAAGCCGCCACCATCTGCATGGCTTTAGTAATCTGCTTGGTGTTTTTGACCGAGCGGATGCGGGATTTTAGTTGACGTTGACTAGGCATTAGCGAATCCTCACCTGTGATCCATCATACGGATCAATTTTATATTTAGGATCACCAGCACGCTCGTCGTTTACAGATTCAATCAACGGCTGATCGCCTTCAATAGCCTTTCCAGCCAAACGCTTACGCTGGTTTTCTCGAACAAGATACCCATATGCCTCAACACCGATGGATTCGCCAAACATATTCTGTGCCCAATCCGGTGAAGACTCATATCGTGACATACTTAACCCTCAAATCCCTTCGCAGCAGATTTAGCAACCTTTTCGATCAGCTTAGCAGCCTTTGAGTCACTCTCGACTTTCTCAGAACCCTTGTTGAGCTCTTGCATGTCTTTTTTGTGATCAGTCCAGAGCTTTGTCAGCATCGCCATCTGCGCACCCTTAATTTTAGCAACGGGAACAGCGTCAAACGCACCTGAATCGACAGCGTAAATCGAAGCACATTGCTCCCAGATACTCATCGGCTGGTACTGTGGCTGCTTAAGAAGCTCCGTGAGGCGCTGACCGCGATCGATCTGCGACTTTGTCGCCTCGTCGAGGTCTGAACCGAACTGTGCAAAGCTCGCAAGCTCGCGGAACTGTGAAAGGCCAAGCTTGAGGTGGCCAGAAACCGACTTAACCGCCTTTGTCTGAGCGTCACCACCAACACGACTCACTGAGAGACCAGCAGAAATCGCCGGGCGGATACCTTGGTTGAAGAGGTCAGTTTCCATAAAAATCTGACCGTCGGTAATAGAGATTACGTTAGTCGGAATGTAGGCAGAAATGTCACCAGCCTGTGTCTCAATGATAGGCAGAGCAGTCAATGAACCTGCACCGAGGTCATCAGAAAGCTTCGCACTACGCTCAAGTAGGCGAGAGTGAAGATAGAAAACATCTCCAGGGAAGGCCTCACGTCCTGGTGGGCGACGAAGGAGGAGTGACATCTGGCGGTAGGCAACTGCGTGCTTTGTCAGGTCGTCATAAATCATCAGCGCATGGCCGCCCTTGTCGCGGAAGTATTCACCCATAGCGGTACCAGCGTATGGCGCAAGGTATAGCAGGGAAGCTGGATCAGATGGACCGGTCGCTACCACGATAGTTTGCTCCATCACACCTTCTTGCTTGAGGCGCTCTACAAGTGCCGCAACCTTTGAAAGCTTCTGACCAACCGCAACGTAGATGTTGACGATATCAGACTTGTTACGAGCTTGGTTGATCATGGTATCAATTGCGACAGCTGTTTTACCAGTCTGACGGTCACCAATGATCAGCTCACGCTGGCCACGACCGATAGGGAACATCGCGTCAATCGCCATGATACCTGTCATCATCGGCTCATGCACGTGCTTACGACCCATGACACCGACCGCTTCACGTTCTACTGGGTTACGTGTCTTCGTCTTGATAGCTGGGCCACCATCAAGTGGGCGACCAAGCGGGTCAACCACGCGGCCAAGCAGCTCTTCGCCAACAGGTACAGTCAAGATCTCACCCTTGAGGCGGACAGTATTGCCGGCTGCGACTTCGGCATCGTTGCCGAGGATCACTGCACCGATCTCATCTTCCATAAGGTTAAGCGCGAATGCTTCAACCACACCGTTTGACGTGTCAATTTCAAGCACTTCGCTGTATCCAGCACCGGTTAGGCCGTGGATCCATGCCACACCATCACCAACACGGATAACGATACCAGCATCTTTGAGACCTTCAGATGTCTCGAGGCCAGCAATCGCATTCTGTAATTCTTTTGATAATTCTGCTACTTCTAAGTTAGCCATATTGCTCCTCTTTATTACGCCGTCAATTTGTCTAATTTCGCTTTAACCGTAAAGTCTGCCACGCTGCCTGGCAGTTCGATACGCACACCACCAATGACTGATTCGTCGATCTGCTCACGTAGGATCACTTGCTTTACGTTTGATCGCTTAGTTTTCACCAACTGCTCGACCGATTGTTTTGCCTCCGCGGAAAGCTCACGTGCCGATATCACTGTCACAAGAGCGGTACCACTTGCAAGCAATCGGGCCTCAATATCACGAACGATCAGCTCAAGCTCGCCAGTACGATGCGTATCGACGAGATGTGCCGCCAGTTCTTTCATGACAGCCTTTACGTCGTCGCCCTTAAGTAAGCGAGTGGCTGCGTGATCAGACAATTTGCGACGTGATAGTTTCACTACTTCTTTGCTCCCTCGACCGATTTCTTGATAAGTGCTGCATCGAACTTGCTATCCGCCACACCAGCAGTCGCAAGACTTGCCGCTTCTTTGACAAGCTTCAGAGTGTCTTTCTCGAGACTCTTCTTTGCGTTTGCGACTTCCTTTTGAATATCTTCATGTGCTTCGGCAACGATACGCTCAGCTTTAGTCTTGGCAGATTTCTCAGCCTTTTCAACCATTTGAGTGGCTTCAGTTTTCGCTGTCGCCACGATATCCGCAGCTTCTTTGCGAGCGACCTTAAGTGCGTCCTCAACAGCAGTCTCGGCAGCTTCAGCCTTTTTCTCGGCTTCTTGAGCAGCTTTCACACTGTCATCGATCTTTGCTTGGCGCTCATCAATGATACGAAGAAATACCGGATAAACGAACTTACCAAGAATCCATACAAGAATCAGAAAGGCAACACCCTGCAAAACAAGCAACGTCCAGTCGATACCAAGACTGGTCAAGATATCAGTCTTTTCGGTATGCTCACCAGAAGCACTCGAGGCAAATTGTGTAAGAATATTCTCCACTGTGCCTTTCCTTAAGCTTTAGCGATGAAGGCAACGATGATACCGATAATCGCAAGCGCGTCAGCGAATACAATCGCAGTAATCATGAGCGTGCGTATATCAGAAAGTTTTTCTGGGTTACGACCAAGTGCGTTGAGTGCCGCTGCACCGATAAGACCAATACCAAGTGCTGCACCGAGTGCTGGTAGGGCGTAAGCAAGACCGAATGCTAGTTGTTCCATATTGTTATTAACTCCTTTAATTATTACCTATATTATATATCATTCTTGCTGAACGGCTTTTTTCGTATCAGCAGGAGAATGTTCGGATGAATGATCGCCATGAGTTGCGAGGGCGAGGGAAGTGAAGATCAACGTGAGTACAAAGAAAACATACGCCTGGATAAAGCCAATGAAGAGTTCGAATGCCATAAAGAACGGCAAGACAACACTCGCAAAGTAGCTCGTGAGTACCGCGATAAGGAGAAGAAGGACTTCACCGGCGAAGGCATTACCAAAAAGTCGGAAACTGAGCGCTACCAAACGAGAGAACTCACCAATAAACTCAAGGATACCTTCAAACGCACCAATTGGGTCTTTGATTGGATTCTTGATGTAGCGGCCAATATTACCAAAGAAACCATGCTTCTTAACCGCATAGATCTGGCTCGCGACAATAGTAATGATTGCCAGTGCAAACGTAAAGTTAAGGTCGGCAGGCAGGGCGCGGAAAAGCGGAATACCATTTACGGTAATAGAGCCGACACCAGGAAGGACACTTAGCCAATATGTCACCAAAATGATAAAGAACATCGTAATCGCGAGCGGGAAAATATGCCGGGCAGTCTTTTTATCTCCGATAATCTCTTCCGCCTGCGTATAAAATCCTTCAAATGCCCACTGTACAAGACTGACAAAAAAGTTTCGTTTGCCTTTTTTGAGTTGTGCGGCCACATAGAAGAGAAGGGCAACGGTGACGATGATCCCGAATAGACCGAGCACAATCGAATTAGTAATCGAAACTGGCCCAAGCTTAAATACCTCTTGAGCAGCAAGGCTAATATGTGGTTCTGTTGCGGCAAATGTCGTAATCATATTTTCTTCTGTAATTGTTGCTTCACTAGTAGTCCTGCACCTATGAAACCGATAATTGTTCCTATAGTGAACATCCAAGGCTTCGCATGAAGCATGTCATCAAGAGCGTATCCACCGATAATCCCAATGAGCGTCGGCACAAACATGCGCCATGTGGTATCCCCAATAGTACTGAGCATGAAAACAGCCGGCGATTTCTTCGCTGGCGTAGGCTGTTTGTCACTACTAAGCGATGCGCTCATTTACACTTACCACTGTACCAGACGAGGCTAGGATATGCAATGATACAGTCCAACCTTTAGTAAGGATCGGCATCAATACATCACCAAAGCTCGTTGATTCGTATATGCACCGGTTGTCGGCACACACCTATTGGTTGTTGTACCGTCACCAATCGTACCGTTAGCATTTCGTCCCATCGTGTACAGCTTGCCGTCATCAGCAAAGACAATCGTTGTACCATACCCTGACTGCACTGCCTGTGCGCGCACGCCAGCGGGTAGATTCATTTTAATAGGTGCTATTACTGCATCGGAATTAGAACAACTCGAAACCGTACCATTACCAAGTTGACCCCAGTTATTTGCACCAGCACCATACACGCTGCCATCATCAAGAATGAAATATGAATTATTATAAGAATCAAGTCCCGTTCCGTTCGTCACCCCTAACGGATATGTTTCCGTCATATAAATATCCACGACTTTTCTGCCGTTCGGAATGATCACTTTCTTTAACACAACTCCAAGCTCGCCACGCGCAGAATTTGTGCCTGCCTGTCCGCGATTATTGCCGCCTCCAGCCCATGCATTGCCATTTTCATCAAGCACTAATGTCGCCATATTGTCTGTGCTAACCTTTACATATTTTGGATATCGCCCGAGAGCAGCATCGTATGGCGCTGGAGGAATAGGACGGAAATACGCACTACGTTGTGGCTCCCACTGCTGATAGACATTATTTGTATCGCAACCTTGAAGATATATCCAAGCATTAGGATGAACACAACCGGGCACTGCAGAGAGAGACTGGATTCGATAATCTTGCCTAAAGTCCCACTGCTGATTGGCTGGAATTGCAGCACCAAGCGCAGGGCATGCCTGCATCGTAATGTAGCCACCAAGAGCGGCCGGTGCGGTTGCACATATCATAGGGTAGGTGGGATCAGTCCATGACGATGTTCCGGAATGTGTTCTAAATCGCCATGTTTTATCAGGCCAAAGCTCCATAAACTGCCATCCATCATTCGCATTACACGAGTTACCGAGTGCATCAATATAGATTGATGCAGCATCCGGATATTTTCGCATACACGCAGTAGTGTTACCAACATTCTTGAAAACTACTCCGGCACCGAGCTGCTGCCCTCCAAGGTTTCCACCCCCAACCCAGATCTGACCCTTATCATCAAGTACATATATAGAGGTACCATTAAACGATAATTGCTGAGCATTGAGAAATGGAGCACCTATAGTGCTATTCGCTTGCAAGCGAACAGGTGAGTTCTGTTGCGTAAAGTTACCTGTACCAAGCTGACCAAAGTCATTGATTCCCCAGCCATACACAGCACCACCTTTCATACGTACGTAGGTGTTATAGCGGTCAGACACAATATTGGTTGGCTGTACCCAACCGGGATCAGTCTCGGGTTGCGTGTTTGCATCACTAGTGACTGTCGGCAACGACACACGTGCTGGCGCCCACTGCTGGCCAGAACCGCACCCAATACCAAGCAGACCGTACACACAGTCACCTGCGGTATAAATACTACCGTTATCACCAACTACATAGACGGTGTTAGCGCCTACCGCTACATATTTTCCTTTGACTCCCGCTGGTAGATTAAACTTTACCGGAGTAGTGACCGCTGAGGTTGTCGAGCTCCCGTTACCAAGTTGGCCTACATCATTACTGCCGGCTCCGTATACTTCACCGTCACGCGTAAGAACATATAGGTTGCGGCCGACAGATAAAAGATTGGCATATGCTGCTGCACCTCGCTTACCGGCGGGTAGCGTAAAGACTGTGGGTGTAATTGAGTTACCCGTGCTACCATTACCAAGTCGACCGTTTTCATTCGCACCAACAGCCTTTACTTCACCATTCGGAGAGAGCATGGCAAAATACGAACCACCAGGGTGATAGTAGCCAAACACAATATCACGTGCACTCACCGTGGCAATTCGAGCACGTTTATAGACACGTACCGTATCGATAATGTTGCTGTTTGAAGTCCGCGTCACATGGACCGTACCGACAATACCTACCGTACTGATTCCTGCGGAGTCATCCTCGGCACTTGATACTTCGAAGGTGGAGCGAATACGACCTGAATTAAGCAGCTGACATGTTGCGTTGCTTGCCGTACTATTACACGGATTGGATGTCGTTGTTTGATTCTTGCAGTCTGCGCCCGGGTACAGCACCGTCCAGTTGGCTGAGCCTCCATATTTTGTCAGACACTCATTAGCATATATGGCGCCTGCTTTCGCCGCTTCAGAAGCAAGCCGTTGATAGTACTGACTCTGAAGTGTGGTCGTAACCGACGTAGAAACCGAAACCGATGACAGCAAGACGATCATCATCACCACAGAAGTAATAATCACTGCTGGCAGTGCGAACCCACGATTATGCTGTATTTGTAGGATTCTCATCACTTATTTACGCTTCAAAATACACCCTAAGCTTTAGCTTTTAGAATAGCACAGCCATCCATGTATGCATAGCCTCATGTTTAGTGTATAATGTATAGTAAATTGGTTAATAACTAAGGGGGAATAATCTCATGGCAGACTCATCAGCCGTTACCATCTATACGACAACCATGTGCGCATTTTGTGCGACTGAAAAGCAGTGGCTCGATAAACTTGGCGTAAAGTACGTTGCAAAGAACATCGAAGAGGAAGAAGGCGCCCAAGAAGAGCTGCTTAATAAGATCGATGGCAACTTTCAGGGTGTGCCCGTAACTGACATCAACGGCGAAATGATCCTTGGCTTTAACCGCCCAGCGCTACAGGCGGCACTCGAGAAAAACAATCTCGTACCAGCTGCCTAGATATCACGCTTAACCTTGCCGTATCTTCCATAGCCGACTACAATGACAGTTTACTATGGAGCGACGAGAACAGGCACGCAAGCACGGTTTTACCGAAATGATCGACTGTGGTGGGGTAATACTACATGTCTTCCATGAAAATTCCTTGTATCAAAATCTACCAGGTACTACAAAGAGAGCTGTAAACCTCAGCGAGATTACATTTCCTGACGAGGAGATACCGTTACTCACACACTCTGGTATTGAGATTTTGCCAGGAGTGGGCCATCGTGCAGCTGAACTATACGGATACATTACTTTTGATGCACCAACGGCATGGGGGCGTCGACTGCGCACATTTGAAACACAGTATACGGAACTCCAAGAATACCTCGAAGGAATATTGGAGTTCCATACTGACGAGTTCGAGCAAACAAATGATGCCCTATATATGAGCAGTACGAGTCATCAAGATGTTCGTATAACCTTCAAGAGACTTGATCGCACGACAGTTTGTGTTGAAATACATGCGCCTGTCGATGAAACAAAACCGCAGTCATTTCTCTATGACGACATTATTAATTACACTACTTTATGGGGTCGCCTGCATGATTTTGTCATAAGGTGCAGTGCACTCCCATACAAGCAGCCCGTCGATAGCCCGTGGAATACTATTTATATAGGCACGACTTCCGAAATGAGTGTTAGTGAAATAGAGCTTGCGATCGAAACACAAATCGGTAAGAGACAAATAGAGAATTCGCAAATGCCCTTAATTGGCTGGGCCGATGATGTATGCAGTGCTACGATAGAAGCATACCAACAAAGTCTTCCAGGGACATGCAATACTGATTCAGTAGCCGAAACAATCGTACAAGCAAAGCACGAACTTTCTCAGCGCTTAGGTCATCCTATTAGCATCACGCAACAGGATATTATTCATGCGCTAACACGCCATATCAAAAGACCCGACAGCCACTAAGTTCCGATGACTACAGCTTCACCGGCAATCGCTCGACGAAAATAATCATCATGACTGACGTATAAAATCGCACCAGAGTACTTTTCAAGTGCCGTCTCAAGTTCTTCGATACTCGGCAGGTCAAGATGATTCGTTGGCTCATCAAGGATAAGCAACTGCGGGTCGTTTGCAAGCATATCAATAATCTGCAAGCGAGCCTTCTGTCCACCAGATAGCTTACCAACGGGTATTTGTCCGTCGCCCTCGGTAAAGAGATAGTCGCTCATTAACTGGCGAATCTTCGTCTCACCAATTGATAGATTACGGTCAAGATACACACGCTCAATGGCCGTCTGGAGCGAAAGCTCAAACAGGGCAGGAGAGACTTCTTGCTCGTACACACCCACACGTACATGCGAGTCCAGTGTCAGTTCGCCCTCAAATACCGTAATATCTTGAGATGTACCGAGGAGCTGCTTAATTAACGTTGATTTACCGGCGCCATTGCGACCGCGTAGCTCCAACGCTTCGCCCTCGCGAAGATCAATGTCGATGCCCGTAAATAACGGCGTATCATACCCAAGACTTAATTCACGAGCGCTCACCAGCACGTGCTTTGAGCGAGATTCATCATTCTTAAGATTCATACGGATATTCTTCGCCTTGAATTTGTCGTACTGATTCGCCACTTTGTAATTGAGATTTTGTACCGATTCTTTATCGATCCAAAACGTTGGCTTCTCTTTGGCCTGCAGCTCGGCAAGCTCTTTACGTGATTGCTCTTCAAGACGCTTAAATTTCTGAATCGTACCAGGGTTACGCGATTTTTCCTTTAGGCGTTGATAATCAATTACTTTCTGCTTGAGATTTACGATCCGTTTCTCAATCATTTCAAACTCGTTCATTGCCGTACCAGTGGAGTGGGCATTTTGCTTGAGATACGCATCATAATTTCCTTTAAAGCTCTGCGAGCCGCCGTCTTTTAGCTCAACGATTCGGTCAACTTGCTGCAAAACATCACGGTCGTGCGTAATCACCAGCATTGCCTCCCGGGCAGATTTCATCCAGTCGATAAACTGCTGCTTCGCCACGAAGTCCATGTGGTTAGTTGGTTCGTCAATCAGTGCGAGGTGCGCATCAGAGTGCATCACCTTTACCACTTCGACTAACCGCTTCTGGCCACCGGACAGGGAAGTAAATGGACGATGCGCCACACCCGGCAGCTGAAAATTCTCAAGCTCTCGCTCAATCTGCTCCTCAATCTGGTAAAAGCCTTTATCATCAAACCGACCAAGTGCCTCGGTATATTCATCGATAAGCTTCATGTTATCACCCATAGTCAGGGGGTAGGTCTCGATAATATGTGAAAGTTTCGAATATTCAGGGAGTCCTTGCAGTACATACTGCAGCACCGTCTGATCATCTGGCACGTGGTGCTCCTGCGCTGTGGCGACCACAGTAGTACCACGGCGATAGATAACATCACCAGTAAAGTCGGTATCGGTACCAGCGAGCATACCAAACAGCGTGGACTTACCAACGCCGTTGCGCCCGACAATACCAACCTTTTCCCCATCATCAATCGAAAACTTGACGCCCGTCATTAAAACCTTGGCGCCAAATGATTTTTCAGTAATTGAAATATCGGCAATCATACTAGACTATTTTAACAGAGGTGGCTATAATTTCATAAGATGAAACAGCAAAGTGACAGCGTATATTACTGGACATATGGTAACAAAACAAAACCAGCAATCATTATGATTCATGGATTCACCGGCTCGCATGAAGGGTTTCAATATATCATCCCTGAGCTAAGTAAAAAATTCCATGTGATCATACCCGACCTCCCAGGCTTCGGCGAGAGTCAACTTTTTGAGAAACCATGGACCGTTGACGAATTGGCGCGCCACACAAATGCATTCATCCGTTCTCTTTCGCTGAAGAAGCCGCCATATCTCATTTCTCATAGCCTTGGCGGGCTTGTGGCCGCCAGTATGCTTAGCCAAGACCCGGCACTTTTTGCGAAAGAAACTGTTTTTATCAGCCCTGTAGCGACACGTATTAAGTGGCTCGACAGCCGTAAGATTGGCGCGGTTTTTGGCGCATTACATTACAATGTCGGCAAGCGAGCTGGATCATTAGGAGAACGACTCGTCAAAAGTGAAGCCATTAGTCGAGGTGCGACAAAAGTCATTATGACCGCAAAACACCCCGAACTGAAGGAACGTATTCAGCAACACCATCTAAAAAATCTCGACTACATCTCGAGTATTGATTTTTACCATACACTTCATAAGGACATCGTAAAGCGCGGCGTCATCGACTATAAAGAGCAGCTTAGCTCGTTTGAGATACTACTTATTGCTGGTGAAAAAGATAATGTTACACCGCTGCGAGGTGAGCGTACACTTGCCAAAGCACTTCCAGCCAAGCTGGAAATTATCCCTGATGTCGGCCACCTAGCACACTACGAAACACCCCACGCGATTTCGCAGGCTGTTCTCGACTTTCTCGGATAACCTCCTCGTAAAGTTTCTCAAACCGAGGCATGACGAGCTTTTCATCATGAGTCTCTGCAATTTCTCGCGAACGTTTTCCAAATGCCTTTAGCCGTGCCGGGTTATCGAGCAGCATTGTTAAAGCACGCTCAAAGCCTTTTATATCGTCCGGGAAGACGAGATAGCCGTTCTCATCGTTGCGGCAAATTTCCGAAAGCGCACCAGCATCAACAGCTACCACTGGCTTACCGCATGACATTGCCTCAAGCATAGCAAGACACTGCAGCTCGTTTGGTGACGGCATAACAAAGACCGCACCTACACGATGCAGCTCGTACTTATCTTCTTCGGAAACAAGCCCGGTAAATGTTACCAGCGATTCAATCCCAAGCTCAGCAACAAGCGACTGCAAATTGTCGAAATCATTTCCTACACCCACCATCAAAAGATGGACGTCATCACGCTCCTTCGAGAGTTCAGCAAACGCTCGCACTACCACATCGAGATGTTTTTCACGATCAATACGACCAAGCCAGGTAATGATGTTTTTATCTTTTGGAAGGTTGAATTTCTCAAATGTCGAAGCTTTAGCAGCCGTAACTTGGTAATGTGACAAATCGATACCATTCGAAATAGCAACTGCCGGCGCCTCAATACGATCAAGATTAAACAGCTCGAGTGCTGATTCAGTTGGCATGATTATTCGCTTTGCACCACGATACAAGAGATTTCCGTATTCAGTCCAAATATAGCTTATTGGGCGAGACAGTGTACTTGCTCCTTTGATGTTTTCAATCAGATTGTCGGGCATCACGTGATTTGTTGCGACAACTGGGATACCCATATTCGTTGCTGCGCGAAGAACCGCCAGACCAAGAGTCAACTGAGTGTGAACATGAACAATATCAGGATTAAAATCACTTATCACTCGCCGCACTTCACGGTCAAGTACCACCGAAACTCGCAAATTTTCACGGAATTTGAAGCTTCGAATACGAATAATGTCATAATTTTCGTCACGATCAGTTGCATTGCGGCGGCCAGATGCCGGTGCGACTACTAAAACCGTATGTCCACGCGCCGCCAGGCCAAGCGCAAGTGTGCGCGAAGCATTAGCACAACCACTCTTCATCGGCCAGTGTTGGTCGTTGACGATAAGGATTCTCATTAAACCGATTATACCATGAACAGATGATACAATGAGTGAGTGAAACAACTCTACAAGATATTTTTTCCGGTTGACAAAGAGAACGTCTTTAAAGGCTTGATGTATGCTATGCTCCTCTCAGCAACATTGCATTTGCTCGTCTGTTTATATAAGGCAATCCACCTCAATAATCCCGACTATATCAACATGTTTAATGTACTTGGTGTTAGTCTCATTTTTCCTAGCTTAGGTCATGGAAACCTTAATTGTCTTCTCGGCATTATTCTCGTTATCCTCATTGGAATGGGATTCTATGCCATGCAGCAGCTACACGATCGCCATCCAAACAGTAGGCGCAAAAAGCAGTGAAATTCTTCTTTGACGCCCGCTATATTCGCACCGACTTTCACGACGGTATCTCGCGCTACACACACGAGCTTGCCCTCGCGCTCTATGGCATACAGCCAGAAACAACGTTTATTATTTCAAATGAGAAACAGCTCAACTTCTTACCAAAAAACTGCGCATGGATAAAAATTCACCCAGTCTCCTCTCCAAAAGAACCATTCACTGCACTTGTGCTCAATAAATTCCACCCAGATGTCGTTGCAACTCCGCTCCAATCGATGGGGAGCTTTGGCAGGAAGTTCAAGCTGATCCTCAATCAGCAAGATATGACGTACTACAAGCACACAACGCCACCAGCATATTTCCCATGGTACGTTCGCTTCGCATGGCGACTCTATCATCTTACCTATTGGCCGGGGCGCCTTACACTGAATGCGGCCGATATCGTTGCAACCGTCTCCGAGACAAGCAAGAAAGAGATCGAAGCCGCCCATTTAACGAAGCGTCCGATTATCGTTGTTCCAAACGCAGCTCGTGATCTTTCAAACTTCCTAAAATCGCCTGTCGTACAAAAAGAAACTCCTCCAAAAAATCTTGTGTTTATGGGGTCGCTCATTCCTCATAAAAATGTACTTACCCTTGTAAAAGCAATGGCGTTTCTTCCTGACCGCACGCTGCATTTGCTCAGCAAGGGGTCGGATAGTTACATTGAAGAGCTCAAACGGACGATACCCAAAGGGGCGAGCGTGAAATTTTATGGCGGCGTAAGTGACGAAGAATATGCAGCTATACTTGCCAACGACGCTATCATGGTAAGCGCCTCTAAATCCGAAGGGTTCGGTTTACCACTTGCCGAAGCGCTAAAACTCGGCATCCCGTGTGTCGTCAGTGATATTCCACCGTTTCATGAAGT
>JASLCR010000076.1 GCA_030145955.1 Candidatus Saccharimonadales bacterium | reverse complement strand
GAGCCAGTGACGCTTGAAAAAATAAAGATTCTCAGTGAGAAAGGACTGGCAAAGGTAGACAATGAGTACGCCGAGACAATGCGACGAGTCGTATCGACACTACTTGGTGTAGGGTTTATTATCTTAGCATTTATGGCATTTGGTGCAACGATTAGTGGCGGAGTGGCATTGTTCAATTTTCAGCCTCTACTATTCTTTGGCCCGTCTCTTCCACCAATTGACTATGGTCCAGGTTGGCCATATGTAGTTGCGTATGGTCTGATGGTTGCAAGTGGACTGCTTCTCACAGGGTTGTTTATTGTGCTGGCACTGGCGAGCTTTATGCAGAAATTTACAAAGAAATTTGCGTTTCTTGTTGTGGGGATTGTTGTTGCGGGGCTGCTCAGTTTTGGTTCTGCCGTAGGTCTTGTCGCTTACAAGCAAGCCTACCTTAGCCAAGAGATTGATAGAAACATGGAGACCAAAACAGTGCAGGTTCCAAAGAATTTCATGACCACACAGACACTCAAAGCGGATTTTACGTCAGCTGATGTTAAGTATGTTGTCTCAGATAAGCCGCGAGTTGAGTATAGGGCAGTGGCAGGTACGGCTGCCCCCACTCTCTCTACGGATAAAGGTATTACAACGCTGCGCAATCCAAAAAGCCCATATCCAGACTACTCGAAAGCGTTTACACATATCACTGTATATGGACCAAAGCTCTCAGCTATCGAGACAGATAGTGGCAAGATTGACTACCGTGGCGGGACAGGCAGCCTAGCAGTCACTACGAAAGGGTGGGCACGAGTGACGCTTTTGGATGGCAGCTTCAGCGAGGTGAGTGCAAACCTTGGCGACAGTGGGAATGTGTATGCTGAGTCTGTGGCTATAGATTCCGCAAAGATAAAGCTATCTGGTTCTGGACAGTATGCACAGTTTGGTGTTGTGAAGAACCTTGCAGTTACGTATTCCGAGGCATGTGCCGCAGGTTCACCTTCAAATATTGAAGTATCGGCTGTTACGGCAAATAAAGTGGAGCTTAATGGCAAGATGCAGCAGTTGAACGCAATCGACGGCCCGTGTCTGAGTTTGGTATTGCCACCGAAAGACGAGTAAAGCTCAAAAGAGTTGAGCGCGTAGAGAAGCCCCGGTTTACTGCCGGGGCTTTTAAGCGAATCTCAATCTATTGTAAAAGCCTTAAGCGAATTCTTAAATCTGGCTGATTATTACATTCTCTCGTATCGAGGGGGTTGGGTACTATGTACATTATGCATTTATTATTGTATAATAGAAATTTGAATGAAGTATAAAGATACTATACCTTCCATCGACAATGAGCTGTATCGAGACTTAAACGCTCGTATGCAGTCTATTTGTGGTACTGAGATTACAGTGGATAACATTGACTCATATGCAGATGTAGTTATTGATGAATTAATTAGCGTTGTCGCTACCTGTGTTGATAACTATTCGATACATAACGATGTTCAAGATATTAAAGCCAGGGACTTAGAGGATAAGGCATGTGAATTTTATAATCTAGGATCTATCGGTGATGTGCTTACTAGGGCACAGCACAAATATGACACCATCGAGCGGGTTAATACCCTATTAAGAGAGCGTGTTATGACCGCAGACTCAGTTATAATACCTGCTGATGTGGGCTCGCAAATTATTCCAAGCCAGGGTAAAGAATCCCGTATAGAATTAGTTCGAGAAAATCGAGTAAAAGCTCTTTTGTATATTCTGGCTGAGCAAGGCGTCGACCTAAGCTTGATCACTATTACGGATGGAATCATGTTGTCTCACCGGGAAATGGTAAGGCAAACAAGTTATTTCACGGTTGAGATTCCAGAATTATACCGTACCGTCCAAGTTTGTGATGAGCGGGGCAATGCTACTTACATATTTGACATGGAACGGATGCAGCAACTGGGTATCCTCACTGAGGATTTGAATAATTCTACAAAGAGTCAGAAAAATGAGATGTTGAAAATAGTCGATGGATTAGGCGTTCGTATTGCGCACGGCCCCGACTGGATTAATAGGATGAGGTCGTTGCTTAATGATAGGATACCAACTGAAGCTGAAGAGCACGATAAGCTAACGGCTGAGCAGAAAGTACTTATTCCTCATGCGATCAAGGGCGAGTTGCATGAATGGAACGGTTTTTACGAAGATACGGTATCGGGTCAACATATGGGTCCTATATCAGCAATAGTAGAGAAGTCGGGATTAAGCCGATTTATAGTTAATCAGCGTATTGCGGATTTACAGCTGAGTTCTACGATGATCTATTCCAATACTCGTTTAGTCGCGGCATATTGTTACGAAGAATTTATCTCGGATCCATTTGTTCAGGAATTTTTAGCGCAACCTGAGACTGATAAAGATGGTGATTGGAAAGGCTTTTACTATGACCCAGAACTTGGTGAACATTTTGGGACTATTGCTCCCCTCGCTGAGCGACTATCTATTTCATCGGGTCTTATGTCCAAAATTATTGCAAGTTATGAGCTGAACGGCATGCCGGTGAGAACACAATCAGGAAAGACCTTGGCCGCATATTCTATCGAGGAAATTTTACGTAAGACAGACATTGCCGATTATCTTAGTCGTCCACGTGTGGCTACGGAAGGTGAATGGGCTGGCTACTATACTGATAACGGGGGCTATCATTGGGGAGCGGGACAAGTATTGCGTCGAGATTTCAATATAAGTGCCGGTACTTTAAGACGAGTAATCGAAGAGAGTAGTCTTACTGGGCTACCAGTTGTCGCTGGCAAGCAAAGTGTAACAGCTTATCGCTATGAGGATTTGGTAGATAATTTGCATGTTCAAAATCTACAGAATGCAAACAGAGTTGAGATTGAGGGTGAAAACAAAGGTTTCTATATTGATGACGAAGGGCGCAGATGGGGGACTCCGGAAAGACTCGCCAATGAGCTTCACATGAGTCGTAAGCAGCTAAAAAGAATCGTTGATTTTGATGTGCTGGATTCGGTAAGTCTACGGACCAATGTCTCTGCTACCAAGGCAAACCGTGTTTATCCTGGCTATAGATTCGATGAAGTGGAAAGAATGGTGGTAAACTCAGGGTACTTAAAGCTAAATAAAACAAGTGAAAGATAGGATAGTGGTATAGTTACTATGCTAGGCGTGCTGCAGCGATTCGCACTGCCTCGCTCCAGCTGAGGAATGCATGCGGCGTATTTGCAAGCTGAGCAGCAGTCATACCGTGTTTAACGGCTAGCGTAAGTTCGTGAATAATCTCGCCAGCATGTGGTGATACCACCGTTGCACCAATTAGTACACCATCTTTGCGAGCGATGAGTTTGACGAACCCATCACGAAAATCGCTGGTATTTGAGCGAGCAATCATATTTAGTGGAGCCATTGATTTCTTGATATCGAGATCGCGCTTAATACAATCATCTTCCGTTAGACCGACCGACGCAACACTTGGGAAACAGAAGGTAATGTTTGGCATGGCAGTATAGTTAATCGGTGTGCGCTGCTTTGGACTGAGAAGATTACTTACGGCGGTGCGGCTTTCAAGGAGAGCAGTGTGAAGATATTTCTTGCTGCCCAGTACATCACCAGCAGCGTAGATATGTTTTGCACTGGTTTGAAGGAATTCGTTTACCTCAATACCCTTGGCGGTGTAGTCAACCGTTGCATTTTCAAGGCCAATATCGACAGCGGGTGTGCGGCCAGTAGTAACCAATATTTCATCAATACGCAGTGATTTTTCGTGACCACCTCGCGTATAGGTGATGCGCTTTCCAAGACCGTCTTTTTGTACGGTGAGAATACGGGTTTGGGTAAGGATGGTTGCACCCTTATGCTCGTGGAGCAGACGTTCA
>JASLCR010000056.1 GCA_030145955.1 Candidatus Saccharimonadales bacterium | reverse complement strand
GAAGTGGACCGTCAGTTGCAGCAACCACGAGGATTGCACCGTCAACCTGAGCAGCACCAGTGATCATATTCTTAACGTAGTCAGCGTGTCCTGGCATGTCCACGTGAGCGTAGTGACGAGCTTCTGACTCGTATTCCTGGTGAGATGACGCAATGGTAATACCACGTGCCTTCTCTTCTGGAGCGTTGTCAATGTCTTCGTAGTTACGAGGAACGTTGACGTCGCTTGGAAGCTTCTTAGCAAGCACGTGAGTGATTGCTGCTGTTAGCGTTGTTTTACCGTGGTCAACGTGGCCCATAGTACCAACGTTAACGTGAGGCTTACTTCGGTCAAAATCTGCCATGAAAGGTGATTCTCCTTAGATTATATTAATATGTTCCACGCGCAACCTAAAAATAGACCTCGCGATGTACTGCCCTTAAGTATACCAAACCTCTAGAAAAGACGCAAAGGTTTTCTCGGCTATTCAGAGGCAGCTTGCGAATTAACTGGATAAAGCTCATCCGGAAGAGACATCTCTTTTTTGCTACTCGCCCGCCACGCACCAATTGCCCACCCAATAGGAAGAACATCATGATAGCCAATGAGATCGGCTGCCCGGCGAAGAACTGCGCCAGGCCAACCACCAAATCGGAGCTTGCCCCACTCAAACAATGACCACGCATGCCCGACCGGGATCACACACGGAGGAAGCTTTGGCTTGTAGGTCTTTTTGCTGCCCTTAAGATGCTTGGCAACAAAGATTGCATCGTGCAGAGCCGTCTGTGCCAAGCCAGCATAAGGAGTATTTGAGTTATCACCAATTACATACACGTGTGCACGTGCACGCATAAATTCATCTACCTTCACCTTGCCTCGATCATTAAGGTCGAAATGCTCAGCATTCGCCTTAAAGAACGGTGCGTTCGTGACACCAGATGTCCAGATCACTGTCTGTGTCTTGAGTGGCCGGCCATTAACCACTAGGCTATCTGCCGTCTGGCGCTCTACTTTCTTGTTTGTCTCCACATGAACACCGAGGCTCTTTAGACGCTCTTCGGCTCGCTTGCTTGACTGTTCAGAAAGCCGCGGCAGTACACGTGGCGCCGCCTCAATGAGGCTAATTCGCATCGACTTCTTGCGAATGCCGTAGTGCTTGCGAAGTACACGGATATATTCGCCGAGTGCCCCAGCAAGCTCTACGCCTGTTGGGCCAGCACCAATGATAACGTAGTTGCGCTCATCTTCGCGGCCGTCAGCCATATCAGCCATAATATGCTGCTGCAGGGCGCGTATTTCACTCTCCGACTTAATACCAAATGCGTACACATCGAGACCTTCAATACCAAAGTAGGTAGTGACGCTACCAAGTGCCATAATTAGCTCATCGTACTTATAGGTTCGTGACTCTGAAAAGATATTGTGATTCTCCGGATCAATTCGGGTGATAGTATCGATGACAATTCGTACATTTTTATGCTTCCTGAAAATCCTCTCGAGTGGCACCCATGATTCACGATAGCTATGCCCGGTTGCCGTACTAAATAGCGCAGGGTAATACTGGAAATTCTTATTGTTTGAGATAAGAGTGATTTGATTTTTCTTTTTTTTGCTCAGCTCTAGTGCTGCTTTTACACCGCCAAAACCGCCGCCGACAATCGTGATATTCATTATACCCCTTGTGTATTTTGTTACTTAATTACAGCTAGTATACCATCCGTTGTACTACGCCGCTATACTAAATACCGCCCTAACGGACGGTATTTTGTTATGTATGGTGTTAAGATTAGCTGCGTGGAGTGAACAGGCTATCAAGCCGAGAGCTACTGCTCGGGCTCTCCATCGTATCAAAGCCACTACCGCTGCTTCTATCACGTAGGTAGTCACTGTACGAGCACTCCTTTTCTAGATAGTAACGTGTGTATGTACATTGCTGCTTAATCGGCTGACTGACGTCCTTGCGTACAACCACCATAACAACGTTGGCGATCAGTAGTATTACTGAAAGCGCCGCAAGAACAATACCCGCGATCATCGAGAGCTTACGTGCTGGGTGTTTTACCACAACCATAAGGCCAAAAATAATCGTTGCAACACCAAAGAGTGATGGAATCACCTTGGTGACGAGCGCCTTGCCAAAGTCATCACTACCAAGACCGAACATCGCTTGCATTAGTGATGCTACGACAGCAATGAGCATACCTACAAGCACCGAGACTACGATGACCATCCAAATCGTTAGGAATACCGTGTGAGATTTACGCTGTGTTAGCTCCTGTTGAACCATCTCTTGCCCGGAAGTACGTGCATATAGCCAAAACGCAATTGGCGCCACGACAACAAGCGAAGCTAGCTGGGCAGCTGCTGAGACCGCCAACATCCTTGCACCGAAACCGTCTTCGTACACCAAGCCGAAGAAGCTAAACCATAGAGATACTAATACTCCAAGGAAGCTTCCCATCATTACCAGCATCAGAATATACTCTGCGATATGTACATTCGTCCGCCTAAACCATCGATGCCAAGATGGTTTTGCTGCTCTATTCTCCATATAACCCTCCTATACGTTATAGTGCCTACATTGTAGCACATGCCGTAAACATAGGCATATTAAAACCGCGCCCGAAAGCGCGGTTTTCTAGATTACCAAAAGACGATATTATTTTACGCTTCGCTTCTCGATAATTTCCTGCGCAACGTTTGGTGGTACTTCTTCGTACTGCGCAAGCTCCATAGTAGAAGCTGCACGTCCTTGGGACATTGAGCGAATGTCGTTGGTGTAGCCAAACATACTGGCGAGCGGTACGAATGCCTTGATAAGCTTTGCGCCACCTTGCAGGTCTTCCATAGCATCAATACGACCACGGCGAGCGTTAAGGTCACCGATCACATCACCCATGAATTCTTCTGGAGTAGTAACTTCAACTTTCATGACTGGCTCGAGAAGGATAGGAGTCGCCTGCTTGACACCTTCCTTGGCAGCAAGGCTACCAGCAAGACTAAAGGCCAGTTCAGATGAGTCAACATCGTGATAGCTACCATCGTAAAGCGTCGCTTTGACATCAACTACCGGATAGCCAGCAATCACACCACCATCAAGCGTTTCACGGATACCTTTTTCAACAGCAGGACGATACTCTTGGGGAACCACTCCACCTTTAATCTCATCAATAAACTCGAAGCCTTTTCCAGTTTCATTCGGCTCAAATCTAACCCAAACATCACCATACTGACCACGACCACCAGATTGCTTGGCATGCTTACCTTGCACCTGGCTAGTACCCTTAATAGTTTCGCGGAAGGCTACCTGAGGTTCACCAATGTTTGCCTCAACCTTAAACTCACGCTTCATACGGTCAATCAAGATATCGAGGTGAAGCTCACCCATTCCAGACATAATTGTCTGACCGGTATCTTCATCGGTATGGATACGGAAAGTTGGGTCTTCCTCGGCGAGTCGCTGCAAGGCGATGCCCATTTTTTCTTGGTCGGCCTTTGATTTTGGCTCAACCGCAATCGCCACTGGTGGCTCTGGGAACGTGATACTTTCAAGTGCAATTGGATTTGAAGGGTCAGACAAGGTTGCACCCGTAAAGGTATTCTTGAGACCCACAACCGCTGCGATGTCACCCGCACCAATTTCGTCGATATCTTCACGCTTGTCGGCATGCATACGAACGATACGGCCAACACGCTCTTTTTCGCCAGTAGTAGTATTGAGAACGTAGCTACCAGCCTTGAGGTTACCTGAGTACACACGGACGAAGATCAACTTACCAACAAATGGGTCAGTTGCAATCTTAAACGCAAGACCAGCCATTGGCTCAGCAGCATCTGGCTTACGAGAAATTTCGTCACCAGTTTTAGGGTTTACACCCCAGATAGCATCAACATCGAGTGGATTTGGTAGGTAGTCAGCAACAAGGTCAAGCACCTTCTCAACGATCACACCACGGCCATCACCACCTGTTACAAGGTAGAAGTCACCAGCAAGAGTACGCTTTCGAAGCGCAGATTTTAGCTCTTCAACAGAAATAGCTTCTTCACCACCTTCGAAGAACTTGTTCATAAGATCGTCATCAGCTTCAACCGCAGCTTCAACGAGTAGGCTACGTGCATTCTTTGCCTTCTCAAGCATATCAGCAGGAATTTCACCTTCAACAAGTGCCTTGTCTGTGTAGTCAGAGTAGGTGTAGGCTTTCATGTCAACGAGGTCAACAACACCGTTGATATCCTTTTCAAAGCCAATTGGAAGATGGATAGGAAGCGCATGCTTTGAAAGACGAGTGTGAATTGACTCAAGAGATTTGTAGAAGTCACCACCGGTTTGGTTGATCTTGTTTACGAAACAGATACGTGGCACACCGTACTTGTTGGCCTGGCGCCACACAGTCTCTGTCTGTGCTTCAACACCCATCTTGCCGTCGAACACCACGACTGCACCGTCAAGCACACGGAGTGAACGCTCAACCTCGGCGGTAAAGTCGATGTGACCAGGGGTATCGATGATATTAATCTTACAGCCCTTCCAGAAACATGTCACCGCTGCAGAAGTAATCGTGATACCACGCTCTTTCTCCTGAGCCATCCAGTCAGTTGTTGCACCGTCACCATCACCACGAACCTCACCAATTTTGTGATTGATACCCGTACGATACAAAATACCTTCGGTAGTGGTAGTCTTACCAGCGTCAATGTGCGCGATAATACCAATGTTACGGTAATCCTTAAGTGGAACGTCTTGCTGGGCCATTATTATTTCCTCGTTCTCTCCGGTGGGAGTTGGTTAATTATTTTTTGCCATAAAAAATAGCGCTTACATTTCATTGTACCAGATTGTCTGTATTTTTCTAGGTCTCTTCGCTATACAAATGCCTACGGACAGATTGGACAGTACCAATGCTATTCATTGGTACTATAAGATGGCGTATCTCGGCATCAGTTTCAGGCGGAATATAACTAATATGGAGCATCGGCACAAATGCCTCGTCGTCTTCATCACCAACCCCATTCATAAATGCCGTACTTTGAATATTAGCGAGAACCATCAATGAATCATCGGGACGTGCGGGTGTTAATTCACCACCATCATCAAAGAGGTAGAATATATCAGTAAGCTCAACATAATACGGCGCATCCTATCGTATTTTAGCAGCGAGTCGATATACGCGCTCAGATCCGCGAGCATCTCACGCTGTGCGCCAGACACCTCTATTCGTAATGGCGCAAGTTGCCCTATAGCTTCTTCCTCATTGCGCGCATTTAGTACCAAACTGTCAACAGTATCAATAGTGTCAGCATAGTAATATTCAAGTCGAGCACGCTTCACTGCTATTGAGTCGAACGGAAAGTTAAAAGTAACTTCTGCTACAGACGCAATACCGTCGCATATGACACTTCTCTCTTCATCGGTGTAACGAAGAGCATGAACA
>JASLCR010000036.1 GCA_030145955.1 Candidatus Saccharimonadales bacterium | reverse complement strand
TCACCAGTACTACCGCTACAGGTTGGGTGCCACCAAAGAAACCTTGCTCCTTGAGTTCACGGGTAAGGGATACTCCGGCTTTTTCACCATCGGGTCGTACAAAACTCTTGTTTGCGTAACTAAGTGCAAGTTGTTGTGCCGCGCGCTTACTGCTGGTCACACTAATAATCGGAAGATTTGGTCGATGGCTGGCAATTCTTGCCGCAGTTGCCCCCGACTTCGTCTCTGCAACGATAGCTTGCGCAGCCAAGTTGCCAGCGAGCTCAACCGCTGCGCCAGCAATTGCATGCTGCTTCATGTCCTCATCATCAATTGTTACACGTGCATCCTCTACGGTGACATCACTGTGTTCCTGAGTATAGAGAATGGTGCGTTTCATTGCTGCCACCGTTTCGATTGGATATTCACCCATTGCGGTTTCGTCACTCAGCATCACCGTATCAGCACCTTGGATAACGGCATTTGCCACATCACTCACTTCAGCACGAGTTGGCTCTGGTGAACTCACCATGCTTGCCATCATCTGCGTCGCCACGATACTAATCTTGCTGTGCTTACGGCACAAGGCAATAATTCGACGCTGCATGATCGGCACGATTTCTGCGCCGGCTTCAACCGCCAAGTCACCACGCGCCACCATCACCCCATCGCTTGCTTTGACAATTTCTTCTAGAGTAACTGGCTCAATCGCCGCTTTCGTCTCAATCTTGGCGATAATTTGCGCTTCAGACCCTTTTTCAACAAGTAGCTGCCTGAGGTGTTCGATATCTTCTGCGCTCTGTACAAAGCTCAGCGCCACATAATCAAGGTCCTGCTCAGCACCATACTCAATATCACGCAGGTCCTTTTCAGTTAAAATATCGCCTGCAAAGTCGGTATCTGGCAGATTAATTCCCTTTTTACTCATCAATGTACCGGCATTAGCTACCTTCACGCGGATAGCAGTTTCACTCTCAATTGCCAGCACTTCTGTGCGAACCTTACCATCAAAGATATACAGCGCCTCGCCAGGCTTTACTTTTTCAGCTAGATTGTACTGCACTGGTAATGTCATGCTACCATCATGTTCTACCGCAGCATCGAGTACTAGCTCATCACCAGCCTGCACAGCTACATCATTTGCAAGCATACCCAGGCGAATCTTTGGCCCCTGAAGATCTTGCAAAATCGCCACTGGCTTACGGAGCCGGTCACTTGCCTCGCGAATCCAGCCAATCTGCTGATCGCGCTCTTCGTAGTCGCCATGACTAAAGTTTAAGCGAAAACCATTCACGCCAGTTGTGATTAATGTTTCGATAGCATCTGGGCTGTTTGTTGATGGACCAAGGGTCGCTAGAATTTTGGATCGTTTAAATATAGTGGTCATTTTTTCTATTATAGGGGATGTGGATGCTCTCGCGCAAAGCTTATTCATAGTATAGGAAAACTAGTGGTGAGTGACCTCACGGAGAATACTAAGGTATATCTAATCGACACGCCCGCTTTGCTGGGGTGTACGACTAGCTAGCGAACTCGGAGTTCGATTCATTTCACAAGTGAAATTACCAAAGTAAAAACGCCACCGATGGTGACGTTTTTACTTTGGTGACCTCACGGAGAATCGAACTCCGATTGCCAGGATGAAAACCTGGTGTCCTAACCGTTAGACGATGAGGCCTAGTGATGAGTGAAATGAGTCAGCAAAAATTAGCTTGCTCATTTTTGTGACTATTTCCGAGTCACGACGGGCTCATACCCTAGTATGAGGCCGTTTCCGGCGTTTTAGAGCTGTCAATAGAACAAACTCTACAGATCAAAACTATACCAAAAAACACCCATCTATACAAGAGGGCATTTCGCATACCGCTTGAGCTTATTTGACAAAAATGTCATAAAATATTGACATTTCGAGAAATTTATGATAAATTGGAAATAACTACCTTGTGAGGAGGTGGAAGCTTCGGGGAAAATCACCGTGGTTTTACATAATAAATTACAACCCATGCGAGGAGGTGTATGTAATGAAAAGTAAACTATTAATGTTCGCTACAGCGCTGCTGTCACTATCAGTGATCGGCTTAGTGCATCTTAGTAGTGAGGCAAAAACTCCTGGGCAAGTTGGCAACGCGCCACGATGTACCGTGGAGCCAATTGGCAACAGAGGCAACACGAGCGTTGACCTTACCACCCAAAATCGTCCGAATCTAGCATTTAGCGTGACTAACAGCGTTGCTAAGGTAGGATTCAAAGTAACGGGTTCAAAGGATTGTAAGGTTCAGGTAACTATCAATTCATTCCATGCTCCTGCCCTTGACGGCAAGCCGTGGAATAAACAAATCCTCTACAAGCAATCAGTAAAGACACGTGTCTTTACTAAGGGTACCTACACTATGGAAACAGCAGTACCTACCCAGCCAAAGCAAAACATGTGCTACTACCAGGTTGACCTTACGTATGGTACTGGCAACGTGCTCCCTATCATTGCCTACGGCCACGGTACGATCCAGGGCTGTATCAAGAAGCCAACCCCGCCTACCCCACCAAGCGCAGCTTGTAACACACTAACCGTGAGTCAGCTCAGCCGAACCTCTTTCAACTTCCAAGCAAGTGCTACCACAGCAAACGGTGCAAGAATCACCGGCTACGTGTTCCAGATTTTCAAGAATGGCGCGCTTGTTGATACTAAATCAGTAAATTCTTCAAGTGAGTCAGTCAACTACACCTACACACAAAACGAACCAGGTTCGTACAGCGTCCGCACAATCGTTAAGTCATCTATTGGTGACCTCCCAGTTACTGCAAACTGTACAAAACCATTTATTGTTAACCCAGAAGAGAAGCCAGGTATTAAAATTACCAAGCTTGTTGAAGGCGTAAAGTACAAGCAAGTTAACGTTAATGTTGAATACAGCTACCAGATTGCTGTCACAAACACTGGCAACAAAGATCTTACAAATGCAGTTGTTACCGACACGCCAGAAAAAGGTGTGACGCTAGTATCAGCCGACCAAGGATCAATCTCTGACAACAAGTGGACACACACAATCCCTAGCCTAAAGATTGGTGAAACAATGAACTTCACTCTCAAGGCAAAGGTTCCCGAGTATCTTGCAGGACGTATCACCAATACTGTCTGTGTTGACACTCCTGACGTGCCAGGCGCACCAGATGACTGTGACACAGCCGATGTTGATGTTCCTGAAGAATCAAAGGTAATCGTCTGTAATCCTGAAACTGGTAAGACAATTACTGTTGAAAAGAAGGATGAAAGCAAGTACGTGCCTGTTGGCAGCGAAGAGTGTAAGGTAAAGGAAACTCCAACACCTGAAACTCCAAAAGCTGAAGCACTTCCAACTACTGGTCCAGCAGAAGCATTTGCTCAACTCTTTGGTGCAGCTTCACTTGCCAGCGCAGGCGCCTACTACCTCACAAGTCGTCGTCAGTAATACCCTGTTCGACAATCAGCACTTCCCCTCGTGTACTCATGAGGGGAGTTTGCTATACTCGGAGCATTCGAGTGAAGAACCGAGTTTACTCGTGTTATTCCGAGGATGGGACTGAGTACACATAGTATAATGGAAAATATATGGGAAAGACTAAGAAAAAGCGCAACAAAGCCTACCGCGGTGCAGATGCAAAGCAAGCGGCACCACAAGTTGTCAAAGTAGAGGCGGCAGATCGTAGCAAGCCAATGCAGTGGTGGCACGAGAAGAAACGCATCGCCAAACCAATTATTATTGCCGGACTTGTCGTTATCGTGGTTATCTGGCTACTCTCAGAACTGCTTCGTGCTATTTTTTTCTAGCAGTGCCTGATCTTGCACAAGTGGAAGCTTAAACCCAAATGTACTACCCTTGCCAGGCTTTGAACTGAAAAGCACGTCTCCTCCATGAGCGGTGATCACCTTTTTTGCAAGATATAGGCCTACGCCCGTACCATCTGGACGCTGCTTGCGTGCATTGGTTGCGCGAAAGAACTTTTCAAACAGCTGTGGCTGCTCACTAAGCGGCACACCAATGCCCGTATCGTGAACTTTTAATATCGCATTACCGTTCTGCTTTGTTAGTTCCACCGTAATGGTTGTATCGGGTTTCGAGTAGTAAATCGCGTTATCGATATAATTCATCACTACTTGCCGCAGCTTTGTATCATCAAGCATCAAAGGCAATGAACCAGCATCATTTTCATAGTGAATTGTCATGTTTCTACTTTCTGCCACACGCCGCAAGCTCTCTACCTCATCCTTCACAAGATTTGAAAGATCACCCTCGCCAAGTTCCAGCACAAACCTGCCCGTTTGTAAACGGGACACGTTGAGAAAATCATGTATGAGATGCACCATTCGTTCACTGCTTGTGAATGCTTCCTCAAGCACCTTCTTCTGCGTGGATGACAGCTTACCAAGATCACCATCAATCACCATACTCAAATAGCCTTTGATGCTCGTAAGCGGTGTGCGGAGTTGATGCGATGCCATGGAAAGGAACTCATCTTTTGTCGTATCGAGTCTGCGCAATCGAGCGTTTGTACGACGCAACTCAGATGTTGCCGCGTTAATACGCTGCTGAAGATGCGCGTTGAGTTCTTTTACTTCCTGCACCGATAGCGCATTTTGTATTGCAATGACGAGCTCGTCGGAAATAGTTTGAAGAACCTTTGCATCACGCTTTACATATCCGCTACCCTGCTGTGCACCTAGGGCTACATAGCCCAAGATCACCCGATCACGGAATAATGGCATCAATATCTCTATTTTATGACTTACAAGTATCTTTCTGATAGCACGGTATCTATCACCAAGCACCTCTGTTACAATAACTTCGCCGGATGACTTTTGCACATAATCATCGAGAGCTTTAATATCATCCGCGGGCAGTATTGTATGATGCGTAGTCCCTACAGTTAAGTGATGCGCATCTCCGTGCTTAACATAGAAAAATACTTGCTCTGCTTTTAATGTACTGCCCACCACCTCCGAAGCACGACGCAGTAACGTACGCAGGTCAGTCGTTGTTGTGAGTACTTCGCTAAGACGCGCATAGAAGTCATCTGGTTTATAGCGACTATGAAAGAATATCTTGTCAGTAGCTTTATCAAAAAAATGCCGGATTGGCTGAAATATAAAAGCAAGCACCAAGGCAAGCATTATATTAATAGGGCTAAGACTTAATCCTGAGACAATATCACCCTTAAAGAGTACAGTCGATACAAGATAGGCTAGAAAGTAATAAATAACAGACAAGCTAACAAGTGAAAGACCGTAAGCAACTGTGCGTACCGCCGCAAGTCGTATATCGAATAGCCCTGTTTTTCGGATAGCATACAGAAACACCATCAGGGTTATCAAGCAAGTTGTAGGCAGAACTAATTGGGCAATGGCACTATCGGAGAAATCAGATGTATAGAAGCTTCCGAGAATCACTACCGTACCCGCAATAGAAAATCCCCCGAGAATAATCCTCGTCTGCACCTTCTGCTGCTTCGAGTGACTTGTGCGATAAAAACGTATTAATGTTGCTATAGATGCAATCAATAAAATTACATTATAGATCAGGATTGCTGCGTAATAAAAGTCTAGTTTCGGGATTCCCACCGCCTGTGAAGTAATTTGTACTGCGGCCAGCTCAGGAGAAAAATATGCCAATGCACCAACCAATACTGCTGGCACCAATAGGCTTAGCCGCCATTTTTTATTTGCATATGATAATGAAAAGATGAGCACCGAAGTAGCCATCACAACAGAACAAAGAACAGACGTCATTAGCAAATAGGTTGCTGTTGCTGGAAAGTTCAGACTAGCCGCAATTAAACTTAAGGCCTGTAGCAATTGCCAGATGCCCAGGGCGCTCGCAAACATCAAAAATGCTACATGAACCCGGTTTCTACTCTGTGCAATAGCCAATGCAGCAATCAGAAAGAAACCAACAATCTCTAGAAGATAAAGATAAATTGATACACTCAGGCCCACTGTTTTCCTTTGCTTGCATTAAGCACTAGGTTTTTACCTATTGTAGCACTTCTATAAAGCCCTGGCTCCTCGATAATGGAGTCTGTCGAGCATTTCGATATCACGATCAAGCTTTACGCTTGGTAGTAGTTCAATTTTTTTACGAATAATATCGGGTATATAAAGGGACGAAAGATTGGTTGATTCAAAAAATACAGTAAAGTCTCTTTCGCTTCTTGATGCTATATCCAGAAATGCGTCTAATACATCCATCGCGTACCCCATACCCCTTTCCCCGTCGCTAATTAGTTCATAGAAATGCACATATTCACGACCATTTTTTCCTGCTTCCTCTACTTGAGTACGCAGATCGAGGGAGGCTGTATTGAGCCAATCATTTTTATTCATATCAAGCCCAATAAACCCAAAACAAGCAGCACGACCGTCGACATAATGAACAGCTGTTAACGAGTTGTTGGCTGCAATCATCTCATCGAAGAAACTTCTATTAAACTCCATTGCGACAGGGTGGTAAGCGCCAAGAATCTTGCCAAACCCAGTGCCTGAAATTCGCCAAAGCTCATCAACAATATCAGGTCGTGCAGCCACATCATTATCAAAAAGTAAGAAAGTACCAGTCGCACCATCTGATGGCAAATTATCCAAACCACTATCAGCTCTGCGGTCAGCCCATGCGTGCCGTAAAGCTTCTTTTAAACTAATCAAACTTCTTTCATTGTTGGTTGATGGTTTATTAGGTGAAAAATCAAGACTATATGATGCCATCCAGGCTCGACTATGTAATGGGTCAGGGATATCTGGATGAATAAACTCTACCCCTACTGTTTCATTGCCAACATATGCCGGTTGTTCACTAAATTGGGCACCCTCTCGTGGCTCGAATTCTTCCCATAGTATGCCTGTTCCTGGTGGCAGCTCAACCGGCTCTACATCCAATCCTGCTGGTACACACTGTAGCATCACCTTATTCGTGCCAAATAGTTCATGACATCGTTCAGTCTCATACATCTTTTCATGAGCAATATCAGCAAAAAGTGGAATCTTTTTATCGCCAAACTCTGCAAATATTGTCGTACCATCATGGATTGCTGATTCATATGCATCTTTATCCTGGAGACCAATCTTGCGAAATCTATCAAGCGAATCACAGATTGATCTGTAGTCCTCAAACTGCATATATATTGCCTGCTCTCGTTCTGGTGATAGGGCTTCTAGTGGAATACTCATGCGCTTTTAACTCCTTCGATATACTTGTGCTCGGGCAAGGGAAAGCCATTAAAGCTACTTCCGTAAACCGTGGTATATGCCCCAACATTTGGAAATACCAGCTGATCCCCAACTATCATATCTTCCGGCAACATAATGTCGACGGCAATAACATCCTCAGAATCACATGTCGGACCAGTGAGGGTATAGAGGCGCTGATTGCCGCTTTCGTTACCCCAATGTCGCAAAGAAATAGGACGATAAGGAAATATCTCGTACCGTACCGCTCCAAGAAAAGATTGAAAAAGACCCGTGTCAAGAAAAAGCCAGCTCTCGCCCTCTCTGCTCTCTGTCCCAATTACAGTGCTGACAATCACTGACGAATTAGCAACAATAAAGCGCCCGGGCTCAGCCATATAGGAAAGCACCCCTGAGGCATCACTAATATTTTTCTGAATATGTGACGCAGTTGAGGCAATATCTGTATCATCATCAAAATACCTGGTCGGAAAACCTCCTCCTACGTTGACGGTCTGTATCGCAATCCCCTCATCTCTAAGATGTATTACAAGCTTATTTATTTGCTTAATTGCATCG
>JASLCR010000017.1 GCA_030145955.1 Candidatus Saccharimonadales bacterium | reverse complement strand
GACCTTTGCCGAATCGACAGAATATCGTGATCAGCCGTGAGCCGACTGGTGTCGAAGGTGTCTTGACTGCATTCTCACTTGAAGCGGCGTATGCTCTAGCTCAGTACGATATTGTCGTGATGGGTGGCGGCCAAATTTATGCGCAGGCTATTGATGACATGGATATACTGTATGTTACCGAGATTGAAGCGGAATTTCCTGAAGCGACGGTATTCTTCCCAGAAATCGATAAATCAAAATGGCAAGAAGTCTCTCGCGAGCATCACGAGGCTGATGAGCGCAATAAATATGCGTTTGACTTTGTGAAATACGAAAGAGACTCTTAAGCTTGTAATGGAGATTTCGCAGGACTATAGTATGGAGTATTATGGGAGTAGGATCGCAACCTGGTAACAATCATCCTCGAAGGGGGTTTGATTTGAGGCGAATACGCCAAGAGCGCGAAGCTGAAGAAAGACGGCGGAAAAAAGAGTTCTCAAGAGATATTGGCGGAAGAGCTTTGAATCTTATGTCGATACTTGGCACGGAGCGACGTGAGTATCATTTCGAAGACGAAAGTGGTGGCAACTTTGTTCCAGACTTCTATAGCTTAGGTATGACAACGTACTCGAATATAGAGAAATTTAAGGATGGTTCAAGTGCTGGTCTATCTATTACTCGAAGAGCAATCAGTGAGTTTCTGTTAACTGGGGGTAGTCGGCTAATGGTGGCACGTATGATGCCAAGGGCAGTCGGACCAATTGATGAGGTGGCAATTAATTACACGAATGCTGATAGGGGCGGCACCTTAACGAGACATCTTACTCGGGATCGCTATTCTAGGATTCGATTTGTCATGCTAGGAGCTCCTCTGTCAGTTGATTTAGGTGCACAGGCTGATATAGCCAGCTTTGTGGAGAAGCTTGAAGAAATAGAGTCAAAGTTATCCTAGTACCGAATAGGTGAAATCTATACTGCAATAGGTGCTTTGATCGGTGGATCGGGATTATAGTTTTCAAGCTTTATGTCATCAAACGTGAAACCATCGATATTTTTGACATCTGGGTTAAGCCAGAGTGTCGGAAGTTCTTTTGGTGTACGTGAGAGCTGTTCTTTTACTTGCTCGAAGTGGTTGCTGTAGATGTGTGTATCGGCGAGTGTGTGGACGAATTCACCTTGCTCGAGACCAGTGACTTGCGCTATCATGGCGAGGAGGAGAGAGTAGCTGGCGATGTTGAATGGGACACCAAGGAACGTATCGGCACTACGCTGGTAAAGGTGTAGGCTGAGCTTGCCATTCGCAACATAGAATTGGAACAAACTATGACATGGCGGCAAACCGCCAATTTCCACGATCTCATCGATTTCCCCCGGATTCCATGCGGTGACAATCATACGGCGGGAGTCGGGCGAATTTTTAATCATGTCGATCACATTGGCGATTTGGTCGATTTCTCCACCCTTCCCGTCTGGCCATTTGCGCCACTGGACGCCGTATACTGGCCCAAGATCGCCCCATTTCATAGCAAACTCGTGATCAGTGGCAATTTTCTGGATAAATTCCTTCATCTGGGATTTCCAATCGTCAGAATTTACTTCAGGAATTGGCAGGTTATTTTTTTCTAAGTATGCCTTAAATGGCCATTCATCCCAGATGTGGACGTTATTTTGCGCCAGGTATTCAATGTTGCCGGTACCTTTTAGAAACCATAGAAGTTCATGCACAACTGAATTGAAGTAGAGTTTCTTGGTTGTAACAGCGGGAAACCCTTCCGAAAGATCGTAGCGAACTTGTCGGCCGAATACACTTCGTGTACCAGTGCCTGTGCGGTCGCTCTTGTCGGTGCCGTTATCTAGAATGTCTTGCAGTAAATTAAGATATTGTCGCATGTTCCCCCTCGTATAGTTCTATTATGCCACAGCGGCTGATAAAATACCTTGATTTACCTAAGTGTAAGCGATATAGTGAAAATAATCTGAGGGGTAAGTAGTGAAGGGTGCTGGAAATAGTCGAAAAGACTTGGCTATGTAAAATACCCGCCTTTCGCGAAAGGTCTCCAAAGAGGAGCTGCTCCGGTCCCGTATGAGGGAGCCGGAGCAGCATTAACGGTTAAACCACTCCTCTTTATCTGTTTATCGAGTCGAGAATAATTTACGATGCTTTTGAGTATTGTTTTCTTGTGGGGTCGGCTTGGTTTTTGGTGTGGTTTTTGTCAATGAGTCTATGTGGGTATCTACTTTTGCTTTTGCTGCTTCTAGATTTTTCTCTTCAGTAAGGTGATCGCATATTTCAGTTACCTTTGCGACTACCGAAGCAACTATATGATAATAGCGCTTGGCACCTTCAAGTTGCCGAGTACTACTTTCGTTCGCCAGCGAACTAAGCTTTTCATGAGCATGATGCTTCAATTTCATGTGAAGAGGGTTAATGTGGTTGATATCTGTCTCTAGTTGGGTGAGCTGACCAAGTTTTTCCTGCGTTTTCTCCCACTGACGGTGTATCGCGAATGCCTCACGGAGGTCCTCTAATTGCGAGAATGTATCTTTGTAGACGGTGAGTAGTTCATTTATCTGGCTCTCTGCCAATGTAGCGGCTTGTTGCAGCTCAAGGCCATTTTCGGATTTGCTGTTAAAGTACGACGCTTCTTTGTTAATACGGTCTTGTTCTGACTGTATGTCGCTGTAAATGGTATGAAGCGAATGTATCTGCTGAGTTAGCTCGTACAGTTGATCAAGCAGTGGCAATACGAGCGCTCCTATTTCGTCTGGGGAAGCTTTACCAAATAGCTTTCGGACTACACCTTCGACATGGTCATAATCGGGAAAGTCGCTTGGGATAAGATCGCACTCTTTTGGGAAGAGCTTGTATTGAATTGTTCGCTCGTTGGAACGAGCTACTTTTATCATTTTATTTGCTTCTGCAGTCACACTATCTTGTGCCGCATGGATTTTTATAATCCGTCGCGCTTTAGCTATTCCTAGGATCGCTAATGCTGTCATTATGTCTAATGGCCGACTGTAGAATTCAAAATTCGCTGCGGTTGCCGCCATTTCTCCGGCTCCAAGAGCTCCCCCGCCAAGCAGTAAGGTATTACGCAGACCTCCCAGATTATCGCGCACGCTTGATGGCTCTTGAAATTTGCTGTCGATATCTTGTAGTACTTTTGCTTTGGCTCGAGTTTCGTGATCGTAGGTCTTATAAAGTGTGGAGGGGTTGGCGAGCCTATCTAAATGATCTAAAGTGCTGGTGTAGCCGTTATACGAATTAACATGTTTGCTTATGAGATTACTTGGCAAAAATGGCCTGTCGGCTGCACGCACATGAGACAAGGTGCGCGCAGCATCGCTAAGATAACTGTCGTGACTCGCAGGCTCAATCTCTCCTCGTATCTTCCTGAACATATGTACAAATTAATCAGAAAATTTACTAAAAGTCAAGAATGATTTCTAGCTTACAACGTTTTCAACCTTGATGCCTGGGCCCATGGTTGTTGAGAGGCTCGTAGTCTTTACGTAGCTTCCCTTGAGTGAGCTTGGCTTTTGGCTCTGGAGGCTATCGAAGAACGCTTTTGCATTCTCTTCAAGTTTCTGAGTACCGAAGCTTACCTTACCAATAGCAAGGTGAACAATTGCTTGCTTGTCGACACGGTATTCAACCTTACCGGCCTTAGCATCAGTAACAGCTTTGGCTGTATCTGCGGCAACTGTACCACTCTTTGGGTTTGGCATAAGACCACGTGGACCAAGCAGGCGCGCGTACTTACCAAGCTTTGGCATGTACTGAGGAGTTGCGATGAGCACGTCAAAGTTAAGCTCTTCTTTGTCGAGTTGCTTTGTGAATTCTTCGTCGCCAACAACATCAGCACCGGCCTTCTTTGCTGCAGCATGCTGATCTTCTGGGGCAAATACAGCTACGCGAACTGTTTTACCTGTACCGTTTGGCAGACTGACTGTTGCACGGATATTCTGATCAGCCTGACGGGGGTCAACGCCAAGGCGTACGTGAACTTCAACAGATGCGTCAAACTTGGTGGTTGATGTTTCGGTAGCAAGCTTTACTGCATCAGTAAGCGAGTAAACAGTATCTTTCTCAAGCTTCTTTGCAGCTTCCTGGTACTTTTTACCGCGGCGGTCAATCAGTGGACGAGTAACTGGCTTTGGGCCTTTCTTTACGTGCGCTTCTTCGTCGCCCTGTGCAGATGTGTCGCCTGCTTCTTTGCGAGCTTCTTTTTCTGCTTTCTCTTCAGCCTCTTTAAGAGCTTTTTCGCTTCGCTTGCCAGCTTTTGCTGGAGTAGCTTCTTTTACTTCGTGCTTTTCGGCACCGGCGATTGCTGCTTCGATCTCGGCGATTGTATTCTTTTCTGAAACTTCAAGTTTCAGTTCTGCTGCTTTTTCAAGCAACTCTGCTTTTTTAGCCATAGTGACTAATCCTTTCTGTGGTACAAGCGGCTTTTCTATGGCCTCCCAGCATTGATTTGTATATGCTCATTATAGCAGAAAAGCAGCTAAGTCGCAACTAGAGTATAATGGAGTCATACATGGGTAGTAAGCACAAGTTGGTGATTGTCTCGAACCGTCTGCCGGTTAATGTGAGTCGGGTAAAAGGAAAGCTATTATTCGAGCCGAGCTCTGGTGGCTTGGCGACGGCAATGTCGTCATTGCAGTATGAAGATAAAATTTGGGTTGGCTGGCCAGGCATTGCTTCGGACGAGCTTACCGATAAAGAAAAGCTGGAGATTAAGGAGAAGCTTGCGGAATATGGCTGTTATCCTGTGCATCTTACAAAAAAAGAAGTAGAGCTTTTTTATGAAGGGTATTCTAATGATACTCTTTGGCCACTGTTTCATTATTTTCAGTCCGTTGCTCGGTATGACGAGAAGTATTGGCGCGCCTACCAACAGGTAAATACTCATTTTGCGGAAGAGATAGCTAAAGTTGCCATTACCGATGCAAAGGTGTGGGTCCAAGACTACCATTTTATGCTACTACCGCAGCTGATTCGCGAGCGGCTACCGGGAAGTTCAATTGGCTTTTTCCTTCATATCCCCTTCCCGTCATTTGAGATTTTTCGACTTTTGCCGCAACGTAAAGAGATCCTTAACGGCCTCTTAGGCGCCGATGTGATAGGGTTTCATATCTATGACTACGGCCGCCACTTTATTAGTAGCTGTATGAGGTTGCTCGGCGCTTCTGTGATGAACGGGATGATTGAGCACGACGGCCGTCTGGTCAAAGTGGGCGCGTTCCCAATTGGGATTGACTATAGTAAATTTCGCCATCAGCTTGATACTCCCGAGACAAAAGCGGCGGCTCGCCAGCTCGCTTCATCGTATCGCGGACAAAAGCTGGTGCTATCGGTTGATCGACTTGATTATTCAAAAGGGATTACAGATAGACTTGAAGCGTTTCGCTTACTACTTGAAGAACATCCAGAATATCATGGCAAGGTGAAGCTTCTTATGATTGCGGTGCCGTCGCGCACAGAAGTTGATGCATATAAAAATCTGCGAAATGAGATTGAAATGACCGTTAGCCGTATTAACGGTACGTTTGGTACGGTAGATTGGGCGCCAATCTCGTATCAGTTCCAGAACCGTCCATTCCCTGAAATTGTCGCACTGTACGCTCGGGCAGACATAGCGCTTGTAACGCCTATTCGAGACGGTATGAACTTGGTGGCAAAAGAATATGTTGCTTCACAGAAGAAGCCGGGTGGTGTGTTGATTTTGAGTGAAATGGCTGGTGCCGTTGACGAACTGCCTGAAGCACTGACAATCAATCCAAACGATTGGCGCTCTATTAAAGATGCTATTGTTGCGGCGCTTGCAATGCCGAAAAAGGAACAAGCGCAGCGCTGCGAAGCGATGCAGCGTCGCCTGAAGGTGGCAACGGTGCAAAATTGGGGTAAAGAGTTCATGTATGAACTCGACCATGTTGCAGAAAGTCAAGACGTACACTTTAAGAAACGCCTTCTTCCGGCTGAGCGTCGGCGTATTGTTACGCGGTACCAGTCGGCGCGTAAGCGGCTCATTATACTGGATTATGATGGTACGCTTAGAGGTTTTGTGCGTGTTCCTCATACACTAGCTGGTGCTCCATCCTTGCGGGCACGACGTATTCTGCGTGCACTCTCGGAAGATCCGAACAATACTGTTGCTATCGTGAGCGGACGACCACGAAGAGCGTTGTCGAGCTGGTTTTCTGGTATGAAGTTAAAACTTGTTGCCGAGCACGGTGCATGGACACGCTACGGCAAACGCTGGCAAGCGATTGACAGCAATTTTGCTGCGAGCAAAAAAGAGATCCGTAAAATTATGGATGAATTCACCGAGCGTACAGAAGGCTCGTTGGTTGAAGAGAAAGACTATGCTTTTGTGTGGCACTATATCAATGTTGAACCAGGCTTGGCTTATAAACGTGCCCGCGAGCTACAGCGTGAGCTAAAAAAGAAATTCGATAATGAGGATATTTCAGTTGATGAAGGCCATAATATTGTAGAGATAAAGCCAGACATGGTAAATAAAGGTGCTGCTGTAAAGCAGCTTATGCGCCGTTACCCTGCTGATTTTGTGTTTTGTGCGGGAGATGACTACACTGATGAAGATATGTTCCGGGTGCTCGACGGCGAGGAGGCAGTTACTGTCAAGATTGGTGGCGGTGAAACAAGGGCACGCTATCAGCTTGAGGATGTCTCGGACACACTTTCTCTACTTGATGACATGGTGCCAGGCTCGAACCTGCTGATGGGTGAAATTAAGGGGCGCTTACCATCAAGAACGAAGAAATTTATTAAGCGACTATTCGGCTCCGATAAATAAAAAACCGCACATTGCTGTGCGGTTTTTAGATGGACGCGTGAGATTACTCTGTAACTTCAACACCCATTGAGCGTGCTGTTCCGGCAATAGTCTTTACTGCACCGTCAAGATCGATTGCGTTGAGCATCTCCATCTTGGCTTCAGCAATCTCTTCAAGTTGTTTGCGAGAGATCTTACCAACTTTTTCAGAGTGTGGTTTGCCACTTCCCTTTTTGATACCAATTTTTTCGCGAATTGCGTCATCAACTGGCTGTCCGAGTGACTTCCATGTGAACGTACGGTCTTCGAAAACCTGGATGTGAACGATAACGTCCTTGCCCATGTCGCCTTTGGTTGCGTCGTTGAATGGATTGATAAAATCCATCATATTGAGGCCCCACTGACCAAGTGTTGATCCAACTGGAGGACCGGCTGTTGCGCGGCCAGCTGGAATACGTAGTTTCAAGTTACCGATAACTTGCTTTGCCATAGTGATTATTTTTCCTTTCAAGGGTAATGAGACAAACCTACGGTTTTTCTCATCGCGCGGTGCGTCGGAATGAATCCGCCGGGACCGGCTGCTCTTTTCCCTACCCAAGAGCTTTATACTGCTAAATTGTTGAAGCTATTTTGCAGTGCGTAACTTGGTTATTATAACAGATTAACTCTGTCACTCCAAGTCCTCTACACTTTTTTAACTTGGAGTGCGTCTAGCTCAACAGGTGTATCGCGGCCAAACATTGAGACCATAACTTTGAGCTTGCCCTTAGCGGCATCAATCTCTGAAATAGAGCCATCGAAGCCTTTAAATGGACCGTCGGTAATTGATACCACTTCACCTTCGGAGAAGTCAATCTGATGCTTTGGATCTTCAACACCCATACGCTTCTTGATTTTTGCAATCTCTTTGTCGCTTACAGGGGTTGGGGTTGTGTCAGCACCGACAAAGCCGGTCACGCCAGGTGTGTTGCGTACAATATACCATGTTTCGTCGGTAAGCTTCATTTCAACAAGGCAGTAACCTTGGAAAATTTTTGCCTCAACAACCTTGCGCTTACCATTTTTGATCTGGATCTGCTTTTCCTTTGGTACCATGACATCAAAGATTTTGTCGG